>DASTRD010000232.1:0-7389 GCA_035761425.1 Povalibacter sp. | reverse complement strand
ACCCTTCGTGTCCGCAGTGGCATTGAACCGTTCCTGGGCTTCGCGCATGCGCTGTTGTTCTGCAGTGGACGGTGGCTGTGGCGCGGAGTTCTGGCTCAAGGCCGGTGCCTGAGTCAGCAGCAGCCCGCCGGCCAGCAGCGTCAGCAGTGAGGTTGTGCGCACTGGGTGCTTGAAGAGTCTTTCAGTCATCTGGATTCCCCTGGACTTGCGATCATGGTGCTTTCCTCGCCGTGCCTGACGGCGAGGGCCGGCACGCGCTGCGGCTATCGATGCTTGATTTTGTCCTGCGCGGTCAGGCCCGAGACCACTTCGATGTTGATGCCATCGGACAGGCCGGTCTTGATTTCGCGCTTCTCGAATTGCTGCGGAGTCGTCTCGACTTCGACGAAGGTGGCGCCCTTCTCGATGATGAGATCGCCTTCGTTGATGGCGAGTACGTTTTCACGCTTGTCGAGCACGATGTCGGCGTTGGCGCTGTAGTTCGATCTCAGGAACAGGTCCTTGTCGAGCTGGACTGCAGCGCGGATGGTGAACTTGATCGTGCCCTGATCGGTAACGCCTTTCGGTGAGATGTACTCGAGTGTGGCTGAGAACGGCTTGCCCTCGAGCGCGCCCACATTCAACACCAGTTCCATGCCGGGTTTCAGTTTGCCGACTTCGGATTCATCGACCAGACCCTCGAAGATCATGTCGTTCATGTCGGCGAGCGTGGCGACCGTGGTGCCGGACTGGAACGTGCTGGTCTCGACGATGAATGCGCCTTCCTTGTTGGGAACGTCGAGCACGGTACCGTCGATCGTTGCGGGAATGAGGTTGGACACCTTGGCCGAATCCCGGGTCGCGCCGGTGCGCAGCAGCAGTAACGAGTCCTCCGCCGAAGCGACGGCTTCTTTCTGCAGGTTGTATTCGGTTTCGAACTTGTTGAATTCGGATTCGGAGATGACGTGTTCGCCAAGCAGCTTGCGATAGCGATCGAGGTCCGCTGCCTGGTTCTTCAGGCTGATCTTCGCCGACTGCAGCTGAGCCTCGGCCGAATTGACATTGAGCATGTTCGGGCGCAACGCGATGCGGGCAATGATCGCGCCCTTTTTCACGAGCTGCCCCGCCTCGACGTAAAGCTTTTCCACCACACCCGAGACCTGCGACTTCACCTCGATCTCGCGGCGTGGAATCACCTTTCCGGTCGCCACCGTCTTCTTGACGATGGTCGTCTGCTGCGGAGTGTCGAGCTGGAACACCACCGGCGGCTGATGCGACTTGCGGTAGAGGAACACCAGTGTTCCGACGAACACCACGGCGATCAGGCCCAGCACCAGGTATTTGAGAATTCGTTTCATGATCCCCAGCTCTTCTTCGTGTAGTTACTCGTCCTGCAGGGCGACGATCGGATTCACAGCGGCGGCTTTGGCGGCGGGCATCAACGAGGCCAGCAGCCCGGAGACGACCAGAACGCCCAGCGCGATGAGCGCGGTTCTGAATTCCACTTCCGGGGGTCCCATGAAGCCCGCCCGGCCGCCCGCCGAATTCAGCATTCTGGCAATCGATTCGAGGAGCAGGGTGCCGACGACGAGACCGGCGTAGCCCGCCATAGCCGTGACGAATACGGACTCCTGCATGATCAGGGCGACGATCGAGCCCGGCGTCGCGCCAAGCGCCTTGCGCAGGCCGATCTCGCGAGTGCGCTCCCGGACAACGATCAGCATGATGTTTCCGACACCGACGGCACCGGCAAAGATGGTGCCGATCGCCACGACCCAGCTGAAGACCTGGATGCCGATGAACAGTCCTTCAACCTTGTCGTGTTCGTCCTGCAGATTGAAGCTGCCGAAGACACCTTTGTCGTCGGGACTCACCTTGTTGATCTGCGCCAGGTAGCTTTTGACGTCGCGCTCCACGTCGCGGGCCTGCACGCCAGGCTTCGGCACCACTATCAAGCTCCCGATTCTGCCGGTCTGGTTGAAGGCGTAGCGCAGCGTGTCGTTGGGCAGGTAGATGCGTTCCTCTTCCTGCTGCTGATTGCCGTTCTGCGTTGAACGATAGACGCCGACCACCTGGAAGGTGATGCCGTTGATCGTGATCTCATCTCCGATCAGCTTCTCTCCGGGAGCGAACAACTGGTCGCGCACCCGCTGTCCGATCACCGCCACCTTGCGCCGCTGCTGTTCATCGAGTGCGTTGAAGGAACGGCCCTCGATGATGCGCAGGGAGTTGATGTTCTCCATGCCGGCGAATCCACCCTGGATGCTGAATGCACCGTTGCGCGACTTGCGCACTGTGAAAGGCGGCGCGTTGTCCCAGACGCCTACCGAATTCTGGCCGGTGATGAATCCGACGCCGGGCACGTTCTTTGCGATTGCCTGGACATCTGCGGGCCTGAGGCCGATGTGGCGGCCGATCGGCATGCCCTCGAAGGGTATCTGCGTGCTTCCCTGCGGCCAGATCCACACGGTGTTTGTGGTCTTCGGAAAGCCTTCGTCGACTCCCTTTTCGAGCCCCTTGCCGGCGCCGAGCAGCACGGTGAGCATGAAGATGCCCCAGAAAACACCGAACGCAGTGAGCGTGGTGCGCAGCTTGTGCCGTCGCAGCGTGTTGAAGATCTCCTGCCATTTGTCGATGTCAATGAACATGGCGACCCTCTATTCCGCGCGCATCGCTTCGATGGGCGTGATCCTGGCGGCCCGCAGTGCCGGCATGAGCCCTGCCAGGATGCCCACGCCGACCAGCAGCACCAGCGCGGTGATGGCCGCCTGGAAATCGACGCTGGGATTGAGGAAGTACGGCAGCTTGGCGCCGGAGCTTCGCAGGCCGAATGCCACCAGTTCCAGCAGGCCGACACCCGCCACCAGACCGACATAGCCGGCGACGCCCGTTACCAGCGTCGACTCGAGCAGCAGAGTGCTGACGATGTTGAACGGTGTCGCGCCAAGCGCCTTGCGTACGCCGATCTCGCGGGTGCGCTCCTTCACCGTGATGATCATGATGTTGCTGATGCCGACAATGCCGGCCGTCAGCGTGCCGAGGCCCACGAACCAGATGAATGCGTCGATGCCGATGAACAGGCCGGTGACCCGTTGCATGGGTTCGGCCATGTTGAAAGAAGCAATGCCGCGGATGTCTTCCGGCGCGACATTGTGGCGGCGCTTGAGCACCTCGAGCACTTTCTTTTCGAGTTCGAAGCCGTCGACGCCTTTGGCCGGGCGCACCCAGATGTTGTCCGTGAAGCCGACATCGCCGTACATCTTCTGCATGGTGCTCATGGGCATCAGCACACGCTCGGAGTTCCGCCCGCGATTGCCTTTGTCGTAAAAGACGCCCACGACCTTCATGAGTACGTCCTTCACGCGGACATACTTGCCGACCGGGTCCTCACCCGGCGGGAACAATCGCTCGGCTACGACTGTGCCGATGACGACCACCTTGCGGATTTCATCCTGGTCGAGCGGATTCGGCTTGCGTCCGAAATTGAACGGCACGTCTTCCTTGACCATGAAGTATTCATCGGGCACGCCGAGCACCTGGGCGTTGCTGTTCTTTTCGCCGTAATTGATGGTGCCGCCGTCCGGGACGAAGCGTTCGGCCGACAACAATCTGATGCCGGGAACCTGCCTGCGGAGTGCTTCGATGTCGTCGAGGTGGAAGCGGATTGCCCGTCCGGGCGGCATTCCGTGGTAGGCCGTGGTGGTCGTGCCCGTCCACACGATGATGAAGTCCAGCACGTCCGAGCCGAAGTCTTCGTACACGCCGTTCTGCATGCCACGACCGGCGCCGAGCAGCAGCACCAGCATGAAGATGCCCCAGAAGACGCCGAACGCCGTCAGCAGCGTCCGCAGCTTGTTCTGGCGCAGCGTGAACAGGATTTCCTGGAGTCCGTCGAGCATGAGGGTGCGTCAGTTCTGTTCGAGCATCTCGCGATGCAGGTCGAACTGTTCGCGCGTGGTGATCACGCCGTCCTTCAGCAGGATCTGGCGCTGCGTCTGGTCGGCGACGTCCTGCTCGTGAGTCACGATGACCATGGTGTTGCCGAGTCGATGGACTTCTTTCAGCAGGGCCATGATTTCCTGAGTCGTCCTGCTGTCGAGCGCACCGGTGGGTTCATCCGCAAGAATGACCTTGGGCTTGCCGACGAGCGCGCGTGCGATCGCGACGCGCTGCTTCTGTCCGCCGGAGAGCTGGTTGGGCATGAACGTTTTCCGGTCGCCGAGCCCGACCATGTCCAGATACTCTTCCGCACGTCGATTGCGCTCGCGGCGCCCGACACCCTGGTAGTACAGCGGCAGCGCCACATTCTCGGTGGCGTTCTTGAAGGGCAGCAGGTTGAACGACTGGAACACGAATCCCAGCAGCTTGTTGCGCAGCCGTGCAGCTTCCGTTTCGCGCAGACGACCGACATGGTGACCGGCCAGTACGTAGCTGCCTTCGTCGTAGCTGTCGAGAATGCCGAGAATGTTGAGCAGCGTGGACTTGCCGGATCCGGAAGAACCCATGATGGCGACCATTTCGCCTTCCTGGATATGCAGGTCGATGCCCTTGAGCACGTGCAACGACTGCTCGCCATTGCGGTAATACTTGTGGATGCCGTGCAGTTCGATCATGGCCGCAATGTCTCATTCCTGCTGGTGTCGATCCAGCGACGCGGCCGATCGATACGTCGCTTCTGTCCGCGGATTCAATTGTCGGACTATTGAACGACAGGCAGGGCGAATGTTCAATGTAAAAGGCATCAGTTGCTGCACAATAGCGCTCCAACGATCATGCCCGCGCCACTCACAAACGAATCCGTAATGAAGCGGCGCTGGCTGTCGATCTGGACTTTAGTCGCCGTGATGACCCTCTGGGGTTGCACCTTCGTGCTCACGAAGGATGTGATTGGCGATATTCCGCCCCTGACGCTGGCATTCGTGCGCGTTGCCATCGGGGCGGCACTGCTCGCGCCCATCGCCTGGCGCAATTATCGCCACATGCCCGGGGCCGAGCCGCTGCCCTGGTCGACCATGCTGTCCATGGGTTTCATCGGTGTGGCTTTCTATTACGGCGCGTTCAATGCCGGGCTGTTCTATACGTCTGCATCGCAGGGCGCCCTGGTACAGAGCTGCATTCCGGCGATGACAGCGCTCGTTGCCATCGTCTGGCTGCGCGAACGCGCATCGAGATCGCGCCTTGCCGGCATCGTATTGTCGGTGGCTGGCGTGCTGGTGATTTTCTCCGGGAGTCCGGGCGGGGCTTCGGCCAGCACGCCGTTGCTCGGCAATGCGCTGGTGTTTCTCAGCGTGATTGCCTGGGGGCTGTACACCTCACTGGCCAAGCAACTCGCACATCTCGATCCGGTGGTGCTGACCGCCATCGTGATCGGCTCGGGGGCCTTGTTTCTGCTGCCTGCGGCGGCCCTGGAGATGCGAGGACACGGATGGCCGTCGCTGAGCGCGGTTCAGTGGGTGGAAGTCCTGGTTCTCGGCATCGGCGCGTCAGGGTTCGCATACCTGCTCTACAACTGGGCGCTGCAGGATGTGGATGCAAGTCAGGCCGGAGTGTTCGCGAATCTGATTCCGGTGGTCGGCGTACTCAGTGGCATCGTGGTGTTGAAGGAGCCGCTGACGGTCCGTGCCATTCTCGGCGGACTCATCGTGATGGTCGGCGTGTGGATCACGGGTGCGGAGAAGCAGCGGGCGGAATGACATCAGGCTGAAGCCTGATCCATGGAAAAAAGCGAAGTCTTTGCGTCACCCGCTGGCGGCGGCCAGTTCGATCGGTGAGGCCAGATGGCGCACCAGTTCCTGCGTATAGGTCGGCAGATCCTTCAGCTTGCGCACGCAGATCGTCAGTCGACGAATCGCCCACTCGTCGGTGAGTTCGATGCGGTGGAGCGTCATGGTGCGGGCGTTGCGCTCGACGGTCGTCTGCGGCACGACGCCGATGCCGACATTGCATTCCACCAGCCTGCAGACGGCATCGAAGCTGCGCAGTTGCACACGCAGTCGCAGACGCCGCCCGATGCGATCGGCCTTGTCGGAGAGGAATCGCTGCAACGAGCTGGCGCTGTCGAGTCCGACGAAATCGAAATCGAGCACATCCGCAAAGGCGATGGTGCTCGAGGCAGCCAAGGGGTGATTGGGAGCCGTCACCAGCACGAATCGATCGGCGCGGAAAGGGAAGACCTCGAGGCCTGAGACGTCTTCGGTGCCGGCGACGATGCCGATGTCAGCCTTGCCGTCGGCCACTGCGCCGACGATCTCATCGCTCAGGCGTTCCTCGAGATCGATGTTGACCTGCGGATGCGCAGTGAGAAATGCGCTCAGCGGCTCGGGCAGAAATTCGATGAGCGCATTGGTATTCGACAGCAGCCGGATGTGACCTTTGAGCCCGCCGGCGTATTCGGCCAGATCGCCGCGCATGCGTTCTGCCTGCTGGAGCAACAGACGCGCGTGCTGCACCAGCGTGCGGCCGGCCGGCGTGGGATGCACGCCCTGACGTTCGCGATTGAGCAATGGCGTGCCCAGCTCGATTTCCATGTTGCGGATGCGCGTGCTGGCCGCGGCGACGGCCAGATGCATGCGTTCGGCACCGGCAGTAATGCTGCCGGCTTCGACGACGTGCAGAAACAGCTTCAGGTCGGTCAGATCGAAACGCATGAACGAACCAGTCCGGGAATTCGCAGCCAACCTACGCGAATTCCCCGGCGTGTCAACGCAGCGCCATTGTCCCGCGGAAGGCCGGGCCGGACAGATGTTACTCCCGCGCGTTCACGAGGCCTGCTGCTCCCGATCCAGCAGTTCGCGTTTGCGCTCCACACCCCAGCGATAGCCCGACAGCGATCCGTCCGTGCGCACGACGCGATGACAGGGAATGGCGACCGCGATCGCATTCGCACCGCATGCCTGCGCGACGGCCCGGACCGCAGCCGGAGCGCCGATGCGCCTGGCGAGTGTCGCGTAGCTCACGGTCGAACCCGCAGGAATCTTCTGCAGTGCACGCCAGACCCGCTGCTGAAATGCCGTGCCCCGCACATCCAGCGGCAGATCGAACCTCTGGTGCGGCGATTCAACCAGGGCAATGACTCGCGCCACGAGCTGTTCGAAGTCCGCATCGCCGCCAATGAGTTCGGCACGTGCAAAGCGATCCTGAAGATCGCGGACCAGTTGCTCCGGATCATCGCCCAGCGCAATCGAACACACGCCCTTGTCCGTCGCCGCCACCAGGATGGCGCCAAGAGAGCACTGACCGACAGCGAATCGAATGAGGAGATCGGCGCCGCCCGAACGGAACTGACGCGGTTGCATCCCGAGCGTGCGCTTCGACTGTGCATAGAAGGGCGCATTCGAATTGAAACCGCTGTCGTAGATCGCGCGCGTCACGCTCGCACCATCGGCAAGGCGGCGGCGCGCCAGTTCGCCA
>DASTRD010000231.1:0-40519 GCA_035761425.1 Povalibacter sp. | reverse complement strand
ACCGACTTCGTGGCCAGCGCCCTTGATGGATTTGAACTCTGGCGTCTGCACGAACTTGTTGGTGGCAGCGGCCTGTTCCACGCGCTTGCGAACGCGGCTGTAGAGTTCGGGGCTGGAGAGAATGCCCGTGTTGTTTTCGAGTTCGTCGAGAAAGGCACCCGCGAACACGGAATTCTCGCCGCCGCCTTCATCCAGCACTGGCGCATCGCCGCCTGAAGTGAGCAGCAATCGCGCACGCTTCGGCAACTTGTAGGCGACGTACTCCCTGGTGTAGCTGACCTTGCTGTTCGCGAACAGATAACCCGGGTCTGTCGAGAGCAGGCCCGCATAGCACGAATCCGCCACAACCAGGATGCGCCGCGCCGGCAGGCGGCCGAGGTGCCCGGTGATCTGTTCGTTGGGCACCCAGAAGGTATCCTTCGGCGGCGCGTCGGCGTTGACGGGCAGCCAGTAGCCGCTTTCGGTTTTGCCGTTCGCGAGACGTTCGCCGTGGCCGGCGTAGTAGATGAGCAGATTGTCGTCCGGCTTGAGGACTGCATTGAGATCGTTCAACGCCTTGAGCATCTGCACATCGTCCGCGTCTTCGAGGATCTGTACGTTGAAGCCGTACTTGTCGGCCAGCACACGTGCAATGCGTTCCACGTCATGACGCGGCGTTTTCAGGCTTTCGACAGCCTGATAGTTCTGATTGCCGATGACGATGGCGTAGTAGCGACCGAACTTCATGCCGGCGAGCGTGCGTTCGTCGGCGACCGCAGGCAGCTGCGGCAACTCCTGTCTCTGTGGCGAGCGGGTGGTGGGAATGCCCGCGAGCTTCTGCGTATTCCTGCGCTTCTCATCCTCGAGCTGAGCGATCCATTTTTTCAGCGCCTCGACTTCCTTGCTGTCGCCGGCGGCCTGCTGCGGCGTCGGTTGCTTCGCCAGCTTGTCCTGCGTGTCCTTCAACTGTTTCTGCAGCAGCTGCAATTGCTGATCGCGCTCTGCAATCGCATCTTCGAGTTGCTTGCGCAGTTCATCCTGTTCGCGCTGCGCCGCTGACGTATAAATGAGGCTGTCTTCTGGAATGCCGGAGGCCTGGCGATAGAGGTTCAGCGCCTTGAGGCTGTCCTGCGGCACACCCAGGCCCTGCTCATACAGGGTGCCGAGGTTGAAGATGGCACGCGAATAACCTTTGTCGGCCGCCTTCTGGTACCACGCGGCGGCTTCGACATAGTTGGGCGCAACGCCCATGCCGCGCTCATAAATTTCGCCGACGTTGGTCATCGCCTCCGGATCGCCGGACTGCGCCGTCTCCATCCAGATCCGCAGTGCTGATTTGAGATCGGCACGATCGTACGCCACATACTCGCCGCCGCGGATCGAGCATTCGGCCGTCGTCGTGCGAACCGGGCGTCGCGGCGTGAGATAGCTGGCATTGCCAAGCTGGCGCACCTGCCCGGGCAACAGGCAGTCCACGATCTCGAGATCGGAACGCTTGACCATGCCCTTGGTGGCCGCCGCCTTGTCGGACGGCGTTGCCGCGGAGGCGACCACAAGGAAGGCGGGAACGAGCGTCATCACGACTCGTGCAAGCAAGCGCGGCATCAGTGTCATCTCGAACCTCTGGACCCGGGTGGTTGCCGTGATCTTCGGACGGCTATTCGACTCGCAACGGCGGGCAGATTCAAGGCATCGACCGTCGGTGCGATGGCGGACTGCAGATTGCAGGGTTCGGGCACTGCGCACCCTGACGAATCTCTCAACCCGGCGGTGTCGGCTGGCCTGTCAGCGACTATGTCGCATCGATACTCAACCGTCACCGGAGTTGACAGCGCGCATGCGGCACTTCGCAATGCGGACCATGAACCACCGCTGGCTGCCCTGGATTCTCCTGTTGCTGCTCCAGGGCTGTCTGAGCAACGGGCAACGCATCGACCGTGAGGCGCAGCGCGCCGGTCTGACGCGCAGCATCGTCACAGGCACGGCATACCGGCATGTGCTCTATGCCAGTGACGGGCCGTCGTCAGACCTCATCGTCTATCTCGATGGCGATGGTCTGCCGTGGGGTCCCGACGGGCAGCACGTCGCCGACGATCCGACCACTCGCAATCCGCTCGCGCTGAAATTGCTGATCGCCAGTGGAGCGCCCGGCGTGTACCTCAGTCGACCCTGTTATCAGGAGCTGCGCGACGAAGGCTGCACGTCGAAGTCGTGGACAAGCGGGCGCTATGGCAGCGACGTGGTCGACAGCATGGCAGCCGCAGTCCGCAAGGCTGCAGCGCAGCGAGGGTCACCGCCCATCGTACTGGTCGGCTACAGCGGCGGCGGCGTGCTTGCGATATTGATCGCGGAGCGACTGGATCGCGTCGCAAAGGTGATCACGCTGAGCGCGAATCTCGACACGCAGGCCTGGACGCAGCATCACGGCTACCTGCCACTCACGGATTCGCTCAATCCGGCTTCCAGCACCTACCAGCATCCATGGCCGGAACTGCATCTGCAGGGCGGCCAGGACACCGTTGTCCCCGCCTCGACCACCGATGGGTATTTCCGTCTCCGCCCGCAGGCGCAACGCCGCACCTTCGCAGACTACGACCATGTCTGCTGCTGGGTGCAGGCATGGCCGGCATTGTTCGAGAGCGTGCGGAAATAGAAAGACAGCAGACCGTCAGGAATGAGTCGGCGGCTCTGCGTCACGCACCGCCAGCGCAGTATCTGCAAAGTCGGTGAATACGCCATCGATGCCGAGATCGTAGAACTGTCGATACTCGCGTGCCGGGTCGTTGCGATACTGCGGCGCGAGCATCGTCGGTTCGTTGCGGAACGTATATGTGTGAACTTTCAGACCGACCGCATGCGCCTGTTCGATCACTGTCGTCTGCAACAGGGTCGCGTCGCCCCTGTCACGCAGGATCTGGCGTTTCCACGGACCGATGGCACAGGCGTATTCCGCAATGTCGCTGAGTTGCCGTGGAGCCTCCGCGCCGCGCGGATCGTCGAACTGCGGAATGTTCACACCGACGACATGCCTGCCTGACGCATCGTAGAGCAAGGCACCCTCTTCCATGAGTTGCACCAGCGGCAGCGGCGTGTGTTGTCGCAGATACTGCAGATTGGCGCTTTCGAACGACTGCAGAAACACCGGTGCTCCCTCGCGATCGAGGCCGTAGCGGCGCAGCGCATCGAGCATGCGATCTTCCAGCCCCAGGCCCAGCGCCAGATGGAACGATGGATGTTTGGTTTCGGGATAGACGCCGATGATGCGGCCACGCGCTGCGCTCTCACGCTGCAACAGCTCGAGAATTTCATCGAAGGTCGGAATGGCAAATTGGCCATCGTACGCTGCGGATCGCGCCGAATTGGATTGCACGGCGCGCAGCGTCTGCAATTCTGCCAGGGTGAAATCGCACGCGAAGAACGCCGTGATGGCCTTGCCATCGACAATGCGCGTGGTACGCCGCTGTGCAAATTCCGGACGCGCAGCAACGTCCGTCGTCGCATCGAGCATGGGTTCATGACGCGCGACCAGGTGTCCATCTCGCGTGGCAACCAGATCGGGTTCGATGTAATCAGCGCCCAGCTCGATCGCCAGCTGATAAGACGCCAGCGTGTGCTCCGGTCGGTAACCCGAGGCGCCGCGATGGGCAATGACGAGCGGCGCCGTGCCATCCAGTGTGCGCCAGGAATGCAGAGTCGAGCGGCTCATGGTGCCAGGGAAATCAGAATGATTGGGTGTGGACTGCGCCTGCATCGTGTTGAAGGTCAGCGGCGCAGCCGCGACGGACGCATTCGACGGCGTTGACTTCAGGCCGGGGCACGATCAATCGACGAAGAAATCCGGCAGCAGATTCCTGTTCCCCGGCGTCATCGCATACTGATCGAAGTCGGTGACACCTGCTTCTTTCAGGACTTCGTCGTCGATGAAGAAATTGCCGCTGGTCTTGCGCGCGTCGCGGGTGAGGATTGCATGAGCAGCGTCGGCCATGATGTCGGGCTTGCGACCGAGCGCCGGATTCGCCATGGGAATGAGATTGAGCGCGGCGGTGGCGATCACGGTACGCGGCCACAACGCGTTCACGCCGATGCCGGCGGTTTTCAGCTCTTCGGCCATGCCCAGCACGCACATGCTCATGCCGTATTTCGCCATGGTGTACGCGACGTGTGACGCGAACCAGCGCGGTTTCATGCTCAGCGGCGGCGACAGATTCAGGATGTGCGGATTGCGGCCCGCTTGCGCGGATTGCTTCAGATAAGGGATGCACGCCTGCGAACACACGAAGGTGCCGCGTACGTTCACGCCGAACATCAGGTCGAAACGCTTCATGGGCGTTTCGAGCGTACCCGTGAGCGAGATCGCACTCGCATTGTTCACCAGAATGTCGAGGCCGCCGAAATGCTCCGCACAGCGTTTCACTGCCGCGGCGACGGCGTCTTCATCGCGAATGTCGACCTGCATGGGCAGCGCCTTGCCGCCCGCGGCTTCGATTTCAGCAGCGGCCGTGTGAATGGTGCCGGGCAGTTTCGGATTCGGCTGGTCGGTCTTGGCGGCGATGGCGATGTTGGCGCCGTCGCGCGCCGCACGTTTGGCTATGGCGAGCCCGATGCCACGAGATGCGCCGGTGATGAACAGCGTTTTGCCTTGCAGTGACATGTTGTTTTCGCTGACGTGAAAAAGGTAACGGGCACGCTACGCGCATCGCTCACGGCTGCGCAATAGGCAGCTTGCGCCGATCCGTTCAGCGGAATGCAGTCCACGCGGTGCGCAGGATCAGAGCACTGACCACGACGATGAAAATGCGACGAACCAGCGCACTGCCACCGCGCAACGCGAGGCGGGCACCGATCAGGGCACCCGCTACGTTGCAGACTGCCATGCAGATGGCCAGTTGCCACAGCACATAGCTGTGGGCGGAAAAATAGATCAGAGCGGCGCCATTGGCCGCCACATTCAGCACACGCGCCGATGCTGCGGCGTGCAGGAAGTCATGGCCATAGATGCGCACGAAAACGAACATGAGCAGGCTGCCGGTGCCGGGCCCGAAGAAGCCGTCGTAGAAGCCGATTGCCGCGATCAGCGCTGCACCGTTCCAGTGATGCCGGCCCGTGAACTCGCGTGGAGTGTGCGCGGCGCCGAGATCGCTTCGGTGCAGCAGGTGAAGCAGCACCGCGATCAGCATCAGCGGTACCAGCGGTCGAAACACGTCCGGCGAGACGCGCGTGGCGGTGATGGCACCGGCGACCGAGGCGGCCAGAATCGCCATGGCCAGCGGCAACAAGGCGCGCCACGGAATGACCACTTTGCGGGCGTAGCGGATGACGGCACTGGTGGTGCCGAACAGGCCTGCGAACTTGCTGGTACCGAGCAGAAGCGGCGGCGCCACCTGCGGGTAGACGCCGAAGAGTGCCGGAAGCTGTATCAGACCACCGCCGCCCACCATGGCATCGATGAGACCGGCACCGAAGGCAGCCGCCAGAACCAGTGAGATGTCGGCAATGGAAGTGATGCGAGTAATGCTGGTAACAAAAAGCGGCCGGCATCTTCTCGCATTCCGATGCCGGCCGCAGCTTCATTGATCGACTGGCGATCTCGCTCTGGCGAGTCGCCGTCGAATTTACTTGATGGTCTTGCTCACCTTGTTCGACAGGGCGCTTTCGGCGCCGCTCGAGGCCACTGCCTTGACGGCGAAGTACCAGGTGGCCGCCGACAGGTCATCGATCACGTAGGTCGAGATGCTCGGATTGGTGATCTGCACGGTCTTGTTCAGCGAGCTGGAGCTGGTGCCGTAATAGATGCGATAGCCGCTCAGGTTGGTCAGTGAGGAGCCGTCGGTGTTCGTGGTCGGCGGCGTCCAGGACAGCGTGGCCGAACCGGTGCCGGAACTGCTGGCCGCTTTCACCGCGATGGTGAATGCCTTGAGCGAGGCGCTCGCCTTGCCGTCGCTGACGCTGATAACGATGTTGGAGAACGAACCGACGTTGCTGCTCGAGGGCTTGCCCGAAAGCTGGCCGGTCGCGGTGCTGAACGTTGCCCACGACGGCTTGTTCTTGATGGAGTAGCCCAGCGAGTTGCCGTCCGCATCCTTGGCCGTCGGCTTGAAGCTGTAGCTGTTGCCGACTGTCACGGAGGTGGCAGGCGTACCGGTAATGGTCGGTGCGTGGTTGGTGGAACTCGTGCCGCCGCTGGCCGACTTCACGGTGATGGTGAACGCGGGCAGGTTGGCTGCGTACTTGCCGTCCCACGCATAGATCTGAACGCTCGAATACGTGCCCGTCCTGGTAGGCGTGCCGCTCAGCTTGCCGGTGGAGCTGCTGAACGTGGCCCACGACGGCTTGTTGCGGATGCCGAAGCTCGGCTTCGTGCCATCGGGATCGCTCGCCTTGGGCGTGAAGGACCAGGCCACGCCTACCGTCGCGCTGGTCGATGGCGTTCCGGAGATGGTCGGGCGACTGTCGTTGGACGAAGACGTCGCAGTCGACGTCGTGCCACTGGACTTCACGGTGATGCTGAAGGCGGGCAGGGTCGCTGCATAGACGCCGTCCCAGGCGTAGATCTCGATGTTCGAGTACGTGGCCGCCTTGGTGGGTTTGCCCGTCAGCTTGCCGGTGCTGGTGCTGAACGTGGTCCACGACGGCTGATTGCGGATACCGAAGCTGACTTTCTTGCCGTCCGGATCGCTGGCCTTCGGCGTGAAGGTCCAGGTCGTGCCGACCGTGGCGGTCTTCGTCGGTGTGCCGGAAATGGTGGGCCGCTCATTCGCGGACACAGGCTGGGCGATCAGGGCAATGGCAAGCGCGACGGCCGGCCAGAACCAGTGCGCGACAGCGCGCGCGTGCATCGACATGGACATGAAACGCGATCCTCGTCAGCAGGGCAGCGCGCGCGCGGGGATCGCAATCGAAGAACTCAGCCATGATGGCCGGGTGTTTCGGTAGCTCCGCCATCCTGCAATGAACAGGATCGGTAGCTTTGCGTCCCCGTCTCACGACGGGTTTGCCCTTGTCAAAACACAAGGCTTCGCACGAGGCGAAGCCGCCAATGCTGCTGAAGTTGCCGGAACCGGACGGGCCCGACGGGTCAGAACACTGCCCTCCCTCTCGCGTCATCGCGTGCTGATCCATTGATCGATTCGATCAGGGATCGTCGCGGGCGACGACGGAACTTCTTCAGTGCGTCGCGAGTAAAGCTCGGGGGAGAAACCGGCACAAAGTGTCTGACGAGTACGACATTGGCTTTGCATTTCTTGCAGAGCCGCCCCTGCGTGACGTGTGGCACGCTGCAAACCCTGAAAAAACCAGTGTCGGAGCGCAGTGGCCACCGCGTGGCCTGCAATTCATGCTGAGGCGTAACCGTACGCCGTGATGCTCGTTTGAGGGATTGGCGTAACGCGATATGAGCGCTGGTCGCAACGCTCAGGGCCAGCGCAATTTCAGACGCGGTTCACGGAATGGACGAAGTGAGGGGCGCAAGAGATTTTCGCGGCATTGATGCAGATGGAACGGTGCGCCTGTGTGGAAGTGATGAAGGTGAGGGATGATGGCGCGAGAGAGGTAACAGAGTGACGGGAGTGAAGGCCGCCTCAAGGCGGGACCCACGGCAATTTTGACGCCACCAGTACGTGGCGTTCGACTGAAATCGAATCAGCTCTTCAACCCAGAATGGCTTCGCGGCGATAGAGCTTGATGGCGAGAGCGGCCAGCAATGCGCCGGCAGTCAGTGTGGTCACGGCGGAGATCAGAACATGCATCGCGCTTACGCCATCGCCGCGCAACAGGCTGGTGGCGAGCAGGTGCTGACTCAGACTCGGGATGGCCATCAGTGCGGCGTCGGGGCGGGTTCCATTCATCACCGCCACCATGATGGGTGCAACCGGAACGAGCAGCACGACGGACAGCCAGCTCTGCGCTTCCCGATTGGTGCGCGTGAACGAAGCGACCACCGTCATGAGGGCCGCACCTAGCGGCACCATCGGCACCATGACACCGAAGATGGCCAGGACCACAGGCACACTGAAGTTGGCGCTCATCCCCAGCACCTCCAGCGGCACGAATGACAGTGCAATCGCGAATGCCACCAGCGTCAGAAGCAGCGACGCGCACATGAAGGCGCAGGTCGCCAGCATCTTGCCCAGGATCAGCTGTGCACGCGTGACCGGCAACGACAACAACGGCTCGAGCGAGCCGCGTTCCCGCTCGCCGGCAGTGGTGTCGATGGCGAGATAGAAACCGCCCACCAGCATGGACATGATGCAGAAGTAAGTGAGCATGCCGAGGATCAGCAGCGATCGGCCTGAAGGCGTTGCAACGTCGATGCCGTGCACCTGGAGCGGCTGAATCACCGTGGGATTCACACCGCGCACCAGCAGCCGCAGCGCCGCCAGTTGCCGGCTGTAGGCATCGAGGAGTCGTCGCGCCCGGTCCGTCGATCCGGCTGCGCGCGTGTTGGACGTGTCGAGAACGAGTTCCAGAGGCGCCGGGTCGCCGGCCCTGAGGCGTTCGCCGTAGCGCTCTGGCACGATCAGCACCAGTTCGAATTCGCCGGTGCGCACCTTGTCGATGGCGGCGTGGACGTCGAGCTCGACAGGATTGATGTCCGCGCCCTGTTCGCGCAGGAAGCTGAGCAGATTGGGCGCGTGCACCGCCCCCGCCACTGGCAGCCGCAACGGCTCCTCCTGATCGCGTTGCGCCCGTTTCGACACCAGCGTCGTGGTCAGCGCGAAAATGGTCGGCGCCAGCAGCACGCCGAAAAAGAACGCCGAGAACACCACTCGTCGGTCGCGCAGGTTCTCGAGAATTTCCTTGCAGAACACCACCGCGATTGAGTTCACGCTGCACTCTCCGGCGTGGCGGCCGCACGCACGAATGCCTCTTCGAGATCCGTGGTGCCGAGTGCATCGAGAATCTGTTGCGGCGTGCCCTGCGCGACCACCTGCCCCTGCGCGATGATGACGATGTCATCGCACAGCGCGGCAACTTCCTGCATGACGTGACTGGAAAACAGCACGCAGCAGCCGCCCGCTTTCAGTTCGCGGATGAGTTCGCGCAGCATGCGCACGGCGTTGACGTCCAGGCCATTGGTGGGTTCATCGAGAATCACCGTGCGCGGCCGGTGAATGAGTGCGCGCGCCAGCGCCACCTTGAGCTTCTCGCCCTGCGAATATCCCCTGGCGCGACGTTGCGCAATGCCGGCGATGCCGAGCCGCTCGATGAGCGCATCGCATGCCTGCTTCATCCCGGGCCCGCGCAGACCACGCAGCCGTGCGTAGTATTCGATGTTCTCGCGCCCGGTGAGCTGCGCATACAGACCGCTCGCGTGCGGCAATACGCCCAGGGAGCGGCGCACCTGCAATGACTGCGTCGCGCAATCGTAGCCGTCGACACTCGCCTGGCCCGTATCCGGACGCAAGACCGTGCTGAGAATCCGCAGCGTCGTCGATTTGCCCGCGCCATTGTGACCGAGCAGCCCGGTGATACGCCCGTCCGCCGCCGTAAATGAAACATCGTGCAATGCCTGCACGGCGCCGAAGCGACGGGAGAGATGGCTGATGGAAATCATGGGAAGGGGAATGACGAGGGTGACATGGGTTCACAAAGGATGGGTCGATCGAACCAATGACGGTTGATGGAATCCGCGCCCGCGCAACTTCTCCACCTTTTGGCTCTCGTCACTGTCGTCACCCCCGTCACTCTCGTCACGGTCATTTCACGGGCCCGGTCCCGAAGGCGAGAGCATGAACGGTGTCGGGGCGACGCCCTCCAGACACTTCGTGTCCAGCGTGGCGACTGATGCAGTATTCACGAACTGCGTCAGAAGGCGCGGCATGCAACCGATGGCGAACTGGCCGTGTCCCTGCCCGGGCAGCACCAGATGACGTCCGTGGGAGAAGCTCGTCAGCGCCCGCTCGCCGTAGTCGGGCGGTGTGATGGGATCGTTGCTGCCCGAGAGAATCAGTACGGGTATATCGCTGCGCAAAGGCGCATTGAAATCGTCATCCACGATACCTCGCGGCCATACGTCGCAGACCGAACGCATTCCCTGCATGAAGCCGGTGCCGAGATAGGTCTGTTCCAGGACGGCATCCGGCACGTCGTGTTGCGCCCAGCGCGGCGCATCTTCGCTGCACACGACGGAAAAGTGCATCCCATAGGCGAACTGTGCGTCCGTGAGCCGTCGCACCATCAGGTACTGTGCAATGAACGGCTCGGGCTGCCCGGCGCTCTGTGCCTCGTGGATCAACAGCGGCAACAGCGAGACGCTCTCATCGCTGTAAGTGAGCAGTCGTACGGCGGCGTTGAGCTGCTGCACGCCGAAAGCGGTCTCCTGCATCTGCGCAGTCACCGGATCGGGCAGGCGGGCATGAATGGGCTTCTGATTCACTCGGGTGTGCAGCGCGCTGAACTGATCGCGCAGGTGCGGAAAGGCAGCGTTGCAGGCAGCGTCGGCCGCACAGCGCTGGAACATTGCATCGAGCGCATGTTGGGCGCGCGGCGCAACCTCCGGTCCCAGGGCCAGATCGACCGGCACGACGCCATCGAGAATTGCAGTGCGTACCCTCGTGGGATATCGACGCATGTAGTGCTGGGCAACGCGTGTGCCATAGGACACGCCGTACAGGCTGAGCTGTCGGTAGCCCAGCGCTTCGCGCACGATATCGAGATCGCGCACGGCGATACTGGTCGTGTAGAAGCGCGTATCGGCATCGAGTGAGGCGATGCAGCGCCGGGCCAGCGCCTGCATCTGCTGCGGATCGGCGCCTTCGAGTTCTGCCGGATCGGAAGTGCACTCCAGCGCATGGGAGCCACCCGTGCCGCGCTGATCGAGCAGCAGGATGTCGCGATCGCGGCGGATGCTGGCGAACGCGGGTCCGGCGCTGGTATGGAAATCATGCGCCGACTGACCGGGGCCGCCCGCCAGGATCACGAATGCATCGGGCTCAGGCGTGATCCTGAGCGCAGGGATCACGGTGATGCGCAGGCGAATGTGCCGGCCTGTCGCGTCGTCAGGATTTTCCGGCACCTCGATGAATCCGCAGCGTGCAGATGCACTCTCGGCAGCCAGCGACTCGGCTCCGCACACACCCAGATCGACACGCGCGGATGAAGCCTGTGCTGCCGCTGCCACGCACAGTGCCATCAGTCCCCAGCAGTGCTTCATCAAGGCCGCGCGGCGCCGCTTCATGTTGTCACGCCCATCCTCCCCCCGATGCGTCGCCATGTTAGCAGTCGATGTGGCGAGCGCGGCAGCCGGCGACTTGCCCCGGGGACATGCACGTATTTTCTTCTGCCACCGCTTCCGTATCCGGACCTTATGCACCGGTTGCCCGCCGATCAGTCCCATCGTCCTGCCGGAACCATCGGCACGGCATGAGGTCAGCATTCGCATCGGGCGCGCACCGTGAGGCATCTGCTACAGTCGCTCGCCGCGTCGACACCTTCTGCCGCACTGGAGATTTCTCATGCGATTGATCAATGTGCTCGCGAGTCTCGCCATCGCCGCGTTGCCGCTGTCCGGCGCGCTCGCCAAGGACGCTGCGCTTGCCAAGGCCATCGCGTCGCCCACGCGCACCCCGGCCATGGTCGCACGCGACAAGTACCGTCATCCGCAGGAAGAACTCGAATTCTTCGGCATCCGTCCCGACATGACCGTGGTGGAAATTGCGCCGGGCGGCGGGTACTGGACGGAAATCCTGGCCCCGTATCTGCGTGACCAGGGCACGCTCTACACAGCCATCACGCCGCGCAGCGCCAGCGAACGCGCGGCGCAGTACTACGACAACTGGAAGAAGAAGGTCGTCGACGCACCGGCACCCTACGGCAAGGTGAAGATCAGCGAGTTCGGCGGCGGCGTGTTCGAGCCTGCGCCGGAGGGCACGGCGGACATGGTGCTGACATTCCGCAACGTGCATAACTGGATGTCCGGCGGCACCGTGGACGAGGCGTTCGCCTCCTTCTACAAGGCATTGAAGAAGGGCGGTGTACTGGGTGTGGAAGAACACCGCGCAGCGACCGACAAGCCTCAGGACCCGAAAGCACAGAGCGGTTACGTGCGCGAGGACTACACGATCGCGCTCGCCGAGAAGGCCGGTTTCAAGTACGTGGGGAAGTCGGAAATCCTCGCCAATCCGAAAGACACCAAGGACTGGCCGCGCGGTGTGTGGACATTGCCGCCAACGCTGGCGCTGGGCGACCAGGATCGCGAGAAGTACCTGGCCATCGGTGAAGCCGACAATTTCGTCCTGAAGTTCGTCAAGCCCTGATCGCAGGTCGCGGGAAGCCGTGGACTTGCAGGTCCGCGGCCAAGCCATTGCGAAGATCAACGGGAGAGCGCTGTGAACGATGATGCGAAAAAAATGCTGTGGTGGGGCATTCCCGTTGTGGTGGCAGCGGGGCTGATCGCCGCGCTGTACTACGGTCGCAAGCAACGCGAGGAAGCGCCTGTTACTCAGGAAGCCAGTCAGGCGCCGATGACGACGGCGCCGGCACAGGCTGCAGATCACCCGATCGAACCACCGGCGTCAGATGCGCCCGCCCTGCCGGGCCTGGCCCAGAGCGATGCGGCGCTCAAGGATTCGATCTCCGGTGTCTTCGGCCGCTCGCTCGATCAGTTTCTGGTGCCGAAGGACATCGTGCGTCACATCGTCGCGACCATCGATAACCTGCCGCGCAAGAAGGTGGCGGTGCAGATGTGGCCGCTGGTGCCCACGGGCGGAGCGCCCGCGGTCGATATGCAGGGCGACACCGTCACATTGAGCAAGGACAACTCGGCCCGTTATGCACCGATCATGGCGGTCGTGCGCAATACGGATACTCGACAACTGGTCGCGGTCTACAAGCATTTCTATCCGCTGTTCCAGCAGGCATACACCGACCTGGGCTATCCCGACGGCTATTTCAACAATCGACTCGTGGAAGTGATCGATCATCTGCTGGCCACGCCCGAGATCAAGGGACCGATTCAGCTGACGCAGCCGGGTGTGTTCTATCAGTTCGCCGATCCGGCGCTGGAGGAGCGTTCTGCGGGACAGAAGCTGCTCATCCGCATGGGCAGCGAGAATGCTGCCGAGCTGAAACTCAAGTTGCGCGAAGTGCGCCGGGAAATCACCAGGGCCAATTGAGCTGCCACAGATCCCGGCCAGGCCGGCCGGGATCTGATCTTTCCTGAAGTCAGCGCCGCCCCTGATAACGGCCGCGGCGCTGCTGGTTCTGTCCATTGCGGGCCTGACCGTGCGCTGCCGGTGCGCGATTGCCGTTTGCAGAGCGCTGGCCTGCTGCTGCGTTCTGCGCGGGCCGGCTGTCACGAACTGCTTCGCGACGCATGCCGTTGCCGCTGCTGCGATTGCGCTGCGATCCATGGTCGCGCGGGCCTGAATGCCCGCGACGTGCGCCGTAGTCACGCTGTCCTGACGATCCGTTTGGCCGGGTGTCGGTGCGCGCCGTCTCGATTCGCCGTGGTGGCGGCTCGCTGACGACCGGCAATGCGAGCTGCGCGATACGCTTGCCGGTGACCCGTTCGATGTCGCGCAGCAGACCGTTTTCATCCTGCGCGACCAGCGAGATCGCGATGCCGGTGGCACCCGCACGACCGGTGCGTCCGATGCGATGCACGTAATCTTCCGGAACGTTGGGCAGCTCGTAGTTGACGACGTACGGCAATTCCTTGATGTCCAGCCCGCGCGCGGCCACCTCCGTGGCGACCAGCGCCTGAATGTTGAATCCTTTGAAGTCGGCCAATGCGCGCGTGCGCGCCGACTGGCTCTTGTTGCCATGAATGGCAGCCGTGCGAATGCCGTCGTCCTCGAGCTGTTTGGCGAGGCGGTTCGCGCCGTGCTTGGTGCGCGTGAAGATCAGCACCTGCGACCAGTCGCCCTCGCGGATGAGATGCGACAGCAGTGCACGCTTGCGATCTTTCGCCACCAGGTATGCGCCCTGCTCGACGGTTTCCACGGCAGCGTTGCGGCGGGCTACTTCGACCTCGACGGGCTGACGCAACAGTCCCTGCGCGAGGCGGCGAATGTCGTCCGAATAGGTCGCGGAGAACATCAGATTCTGGCGCTGTGACGGCAGCAGCCTGATGACGCGGCGAATGTCGGCGATGAAGCCCATGTCCAGCATGCGATCGGCTTCGTCCAGTACGAGAACCTCCACATGTCGCAGATCCACGTTGCGCTGCTGCGCATGATCGAGCAGCCGACCGGGCGTGGCCACCAGAATGTCGACGCCGCGACGCAGGGCATCGATCTGCGGGTTGATGCTGACGCCGCCGAAAATGACCAGCGTACGCAGCTTCAGATACTTCCCGTAACTGTTGACGCTGTCGGCGACCTGCGCGGCGAGTTCGCGCGTCGGTACCAGCACGACGGCGCGCGGCGCACGCAGCGGCTCGGTCGCGGCGCTCAGCTTCTGCAGCAATGGCAGGGTGAAGCCGGCGGTCTTGCCGGTACCGGTCTGAGAGCCGGCGAGGATGTCGCGACCGGCCAGGATTTCCGGAATGACACGCGCCTGAACGGGAGTGGGTTGGGTGTACCCGCGATCAGCGAGCGCACGAGTGAGTTCGGGCATGAGCCCGAGCGAAGCAAAAGGCATGAAGAAAGTCCTCTACCGCACCTGCTCGCAACGAGTGTTCGTTACGGGTCCAGTAAAGGCGGGAAAGACGAGTCGAGAACGTTTGAAGGAATCTCGAAGTGAACGGGCTGACCGGACGGCAGCCAGGCGCGCGGACTCTACAGGGTTTGCTGAACGAATGCACGGCGTTGTTGCTGCTTGTGAGACATCGGACATGTCCTGATCGGATCCGCATGTGACCGCCGCGTAGGGAACCCGACCGCATTCAGGTGCGTTATTCGCCGTGTTACGAAACTGACCCGTCCAGCGAAGACCGGTCGTAACAATGTCGGTCGTCAGCGGGACACGCGAACCTGTGAGGCTGTGCCTCAAGTTGTTCCGCCGCCCTCACTGATCGGCTGCGGGCGGAGAACATCGTCGGAGGGTCCGGCACAGCGGCTGAAGAGCACATGGCCTCGTCGAATACCGAACTGTTACTGGACGCCTGCGCGCGCGAACCCATTCGAATCCCCGGCAGTATTCAGCCGCATGGTGCCCTGCTCGTCTGCTCCGACGACCTGATCATTCTTCAGGCAAGCAGCAACGCTGCCGACATCCTCGGCGTCGTTGAATCTGCGCCCGGTCGATCTGTGGAGGAAGTCTGCGGCTCTGTCGTGTCCGCCGAGTTGCGCGAATGGATGGCTTCTGACGCACCGCTGCTGCGCACGGTCCAGATCGGTACGCACTCGTTCCAGTTGCTGGCTCACCGCACTGCGCAGGGAGCGATCCTCGAGTTCGAGCAGCCGCCGGCCAGCGAAGGCGAAACCCTCGAAGCGCTGTATCCACGCATCGGTCGCTTCATGGAAGAAGTGCAATCGATGCCGGACGTCACCGCGATCTGCGCCGCCGCGGCGCGCGAGTTCCGTCGCCTGAGCCAGTTCAATCGGGTCCTGGTGTATCGCTTCGATGCCGAATGGAATGGTGAAGTGCTGGCGGAAGACAGCGACGATGTGCTGCCGACGTATCTGAGATTGCGCTTTCCTGCCTCCGACATCCCGGCTCAGGCACGCGACCTCTACCGCATCAATCGCCTGCGACTCATTCCGGATGCCAACTACGCACCGGTCGGCATTGAACCGCCGCTGAGTCCGATCGACGGCGCACCGCTCGATCTGACCTTCGCCGCGCTGCGCAGCGTCTCACCCGTGCATCTGCAGTACATGCGCAACATGGGCACGCTGGCATCCATGTCGATTTCCATTCTCGTGGACGGGCGACTGTGGGGGCTCGTGTCCTGCCACAACGCGCAACCGCGGCGCGTGAATGCGCAGGCCCGCAGCGCCTGCGATCTGCTCGGCATCGTGCTCAGCCAGCACATCGGCGCGCGTGAACGCAGTGCCTACGCGGCTCACCGGATCACACTCAAGCATCTGGAGTCGCAGTTGCTGGTGTATCTGTCGGAAAACCCATCGATGCAACGCGCGTTCACGGAACACGCGAAGCTGTGGCTGCAGTTCGCCGGCGCCGCCGGTGCCGCCATCCTGACCGATACCGATCTGACGACGATCGGCGAAACACCCTCGCCCGAACGCATTCGCGACCTGGCGCGTACGCTGGAAGCAGATGGCATGGCAGATCAGTTCGCCACCAGTCACCTGGCGCAGCGCTGGCCGCAGTACAGCGACATCGCCGCTGCGGCAAGCGGCGTGCTGGCCGTGTCCATTTCGCAGCTGCATCACAGTTACATCCTGTGGTTCCGACCCGAAGTGATCCGCACCGTGCGGTGGGCGGGCGATCCCCACAAGGCGACCGTATCCGCAACTGAGCCGCTGCAGCCGCGTCACTCCTTTGCGAGCTGGGTGGAGCAGCAGCGGCAGCGCGCCGCTCCCTGGGATCGTGCCAACGTCGACGCGGCCATGGATCTGCGTGCTGCCATCATCAACATCGTTCTGCGTCGCGCCGAGGAGCGCGCGGCGCTGACGACCATGCTGCAGCGTTCGAATCGCGAACTCGAGTCGTTCTCCTACTCGGTGAGTCACGATCTGCGCGCACCGTTTCGTCACATTGTCGGCTACACCCAGTTGCTGCGCGACACCGAAAGCAACCTGAGCGAGAAGGCTCAGCACTACCTGACCAGCATTCACGAAGCGGCTGCCACTGCCGGGCAGCTCGTGGACGACCTGCTCAACTTCTCGCATCTCGGCCGGACTTCCCTGGAAGCCTCGGACGTTGACATGGGCAAGCTGCTGCAGGAGGTGCTGCGCACACTGGAACCGGATATCCGCGATCGGCAGATCGTCTGGAAACTCGAACCACTGCCGCCGGCGTGGGGAGATCCGGCGCTGCTGCGTCAGGCACTGGTCAACCTCATCGACAACGCATTGAAATACAGCCGCAACCGCGCGCCCGCCGTCATCGGCATCCGCGGACTCACCACACCGCAGGAGTGCGTCTACGAAGTACGCGACAACGGTGTGGGCTTCGAGATGGCCTATGCGCACAAGCTGTTTGGCGTATTTCAACGCCTTCACCGCATGGAAGATTTCGACGGCACGGGCATCGGCCTGGCGCTGACCAAACGGATTGTCGAACGCCATGGCGGCTGGATAGCCGCGGAAGGCCAGGTCGACAACGGTGCAACCTTCCGCTTTGCATTGCCGCGCAAAACCACAAAGAAGCCAGGTGAGATTCGCGAGGAAACCTGAATGGCTGAGCTGCGACCCATTCTGCTGGTGGAAGACAATCCCAAAGACATCGAACTGACGCTGGCGGCGCTCGCCAGGTGTCAGCTTGCCAATGACATCGTCGTCAGCCGCGACGGCGCCGATGCACTCGACTACGTCTATCGGCGCGGCGGACATGCGCAGCGTGCTGCCGGCGATCCGGCGGTCATCCTGCTCGATCTCAAATTGCCGAAGATCGACGGGCTGGAAGTGCTCGAGCGCATCAAGCGCGATCCGGACCACCGGCGCATCCCGGTCGTGATGCTGACCTCCTCACGCGAGGAAAGCGATCTGGTGCGCAGCTATGAGCTTGGAGTCAACGCCTTCGTCGTGAAGCCGGTGGACTTCAACACGTTCTTCGAAGCCATCCAGGACCTGGGCATGTTCTGGGCCGTACTGAACGAGCCGCCGCCGCGCGGATACCATGTCCGCTGATCCGCAACTGTCCACCGCACCGCTGCGGGTCCTGTTGCTCGAAGACAGCGACATCGATACGGAATTGCTGGTCGGACATCTCACGCGCGCCGGTATCGAGTGCTCCATCGTCCGCGCCGCATCGCGTCGCGAGTTCGTCGATGCACTCGCTGTACGCGACCTCGACATCGTGCTGGCGGACTATTCACTGCCCGACTTCGACGGGCTCACTGCACTCGATCTGGTGCGTGCCAGGCATCCTGACCTGCCGTTCATCTTCGTGTCCGGCGTAGTGGGCGAAGAATTTGCCATCAACGCGCTGCGACGCGGTGCCACCGACTATGTGATGAAACGCGGGCTGAACCGGTTGCCCGCGGCCGTCGATCGAGCCATCGCCGAAGCGCGCCAGAAGAAGGAACGACTGCGAGCCGAACGTGCGCTGCGCATGAGCGAGACCAGCACGCAGCTCGCCATCGACGCTGCCGGTCTCGGCAAGTGGGAGTACGACCCTGCCACGGATGCACTGAGCTGGGACTCGCGCTGCCGCTCTCTCTTCGGTGTCGGGGCCGAAGCGAGCGTGGATCACGACCTCTTTTTCCAGCTCTGCCATTCAGCGGATCGCGCACGGCTGGAACGTGCCCTGCGTACTGCCATGCTGCCGGGCAGCAGCGGTGCGGTTGCAGAAGAGTGCCGCATCATGCACATCCAGCGCGGCGAGGAACGCTGGCTGTCACTGACCGGTCGTTCGTTCTTCGACAACGGCGTCTGCACACGCTTCATTGGCGTGGTGGCCGACGTCACCGACCGCAAGCGGCAGGAAACCAATCTTCAGGAACTCACTCACACGCTCAAGCTGCGGGTCGAGCGGCAGACCGCCGAGCGCGATCACCTCTGGCAACTCTCGCAGGACCTCTTGTCCGTTTCGACGCCGCAGGGAATTCTGATCGAGGTCAATCCGGCCTGGAGCACGGTGCTCGGGCATGAACTCGATGCAGTCATCGGCCAGTCGTTCGCCGAGTTCGCTCATCCGGAAGATCTCGACACGACGCGCGCGGCGATGGCCTCCGCAGAACGCAACAAGCTGCGGCCCTTCGAATGCCGGTTTCGCTGCGCCGATGGTTCTTATCGATACATTTCCTGGTCGGCGGCACCCGGGCATGGCTACATCTATTTCGTCGGCCGCGATGTCACGGAGGATCGCGAGGCTCAGGCACGGCTGAGTCACACGCAGGAAGCGCTGCGCCAGGCGCAGAAGATGGAAGCCGTGGGCCAGCTCACCGGCGGTGTCGCGCACGATTTCAACAATCTGCTGCAGATCGTCGTCGGCAATCTCGAAACGCTGCAAAGCCGGCTGCCCGAGAATCTGCCGCGGCTGCGTCGTGCAGCCGATCACGCCATGGCCGGCGCGCGGCGGGCCACCAATCTCACGCAGCATCTGCTGGCCTTTTCGCGACGCCAGCCGCTCAATCCCCGGCCCGTCGACATCAACCGGCTGGTCGAGAACATGTCGGAGATGTTGCGCCGCGCACTCGGCGAACTGATCGACATCCGCACGGAACTCGAGCCGACGCTGTGGACCGTGGAGATCGACGAGAATCAGCTCGAAACCGCGCTGCTGAATCTTGCGGTCAATGCGCGCGATGCCATGCCGGAGGGCGGCACGCTCTCCATCCGCACGAGCAATGTCGCCGGCACCGTGCACGATGGGCAGAATGGCGAAGCCACCGGCAACTGCGTCGCCCTGCACGTCATCGATACCGGCTCAGGCATGACGCCGGACGTGCTCACGCATGCCTTCGAACCGTTCTACACCACCAAGGCCATCGGTCAGGGAACGGGCCTCGGCCTGTCGCAGGTCTATGGCTTCGTGACTCAGTCCGGCGGCCGCGTACAGATCAGTTCCGAGCCGGATCTCGGCACGCAGGTCACCATGCTGTTTCCCCAACTCGATGGCGCAGTGGAAGCACCGCGGCTCATTGCGGTGGAACGTGCGCCCGAAGGCCGGATGGGAGGCACCATCCTGGTTGTCGAAGACGATCCGGGCGTGCGCGGCTACACCGTCGAAACCGTCCGCGAGCTGGGCTTCAATGTGCTCGAAGCGCGTGACGGACCCAGCGCACTCAAGGTGCTCAGCCAGGTTTCACCGGGCAAGGTGGATCTGCTGTTCTCTGACGTGATTCTGCCGGGCGGTATGAATGGACAGCAGCTCGCACAACGGGCGCTCGAACTGCATCCGGACATGCACGTGCTGTTCGCCTCCGGCTATGCGCGCGATGCCATCGTGCACCACGGCCGACTGGATCCTGGTGTGCAATTGATTGCGAAGCCTTTCGTGCGGCAGGAGCTGTCGACGCGACTGCGACAGATGCTCGATCCTTCACCACGCGACGGCGGAACCACCGCATGAATGTACGCAACACACGACGCGCAGCGCTCAGGGAAGCAACCGATCACATGCATCGAGCGCTCGATGCCTGCGTCACCGGCTATGACCTGCACGATGGCGCAGGCTACGGCGCATTTCTCGAAGCCAGCGCCGCGCCGCTCACTGCCGTTGAAGCGCTGCTTGAAGCCGGCGGCGTCAGCGAGTTGCTCGACGACTGGCCGGAACGTCGTCGCTCGCCACTCATCGTCAGCGATCTGGCCCAGCTCGGGCGCACTTTCAAACCGCTGCAATTGCGCCGTGGCACGCCCGACCGGTCCGAGTTGATCGGCATGCTGTACGTGCTGGAAGGTTCACGCCTCGGTGCACGTCAGTTGCATCGGCAAATCGCAGCAGGCTCTGTACACAGCGGTGCAGCGGCATATCTAGGCGCTCATGATCCGGTGCTGTGGCACAGGTTTCTCGATCTGCTGGAGAGTCGCGAGCATGCGGTCGATACTCACGCCATGATCGGCGGTGCCATCTTCACCTTTGCCCTGTTCCAGCGTTCGTTCGAACGCCATCTGCCGGCGGGTGTGCTCGCCGAGGACGGTTGACGAATCTCGGTCACGCCGCTGGCCGCGCCTGCGCCATGATGGCCAGTGTCCTGCCTTCGGGATCGTGCAGGAAAGCCATCCATTCTTCTGTGCCGTCGGCATGGCGATGAATCATGTGCGGCGCTGCCACGAAGTTCGCG
Source organism: Povalibacter sp. (assembly GCA_035761425.1). Taxonomy (GTDB): domain Bacteria; phylum Pseudomonadota; class Gammaproteobacteria; order Steroidobacterales; family Steroidobacteraceae; genus Steroidobacter. Next base: position 19,746 of record DASTRD010000231.1, on the reverse strand, counting down.
CCGCGGGCGAGCAGCGTCTGATACGCGGATTGAATGTCACCGACTTTCAAATAAAGAATGGATTCGTCGGCGCGGGCGCCGTGCTGCGCTGTCAGCATCAGGCGCGTGCCAGCACAATCGAAGAACGCCAGATCGCCGAAGGTGTACAGATGCGGCAGGCCGAGCACGTTGCCATACCACTCTTTCGCTTCGTGGATGTCGCGAACCGTACGCGCGATCTGACCGATGGCTCCCAACTGCAGTTCGTTCACGGTATGGCTTCCTCTCTTCGATGTGTCCGCGACCCTGTGAAGTGCACTGTCGCGCGGCGCACGGAACCAGCGTCGCAACTGCGCACGCTGTTCGATGCCGAGCTTTTCGCGGATGCTGCGCACGTGATACTTGATGGCACTGACGCTCACGCCGCGGCCCCGCGCGATGGTGGCATTCGACATCCCGTGCTGCACGGCGTGCAGCGTGCGCCACTCGGCAGGTGTCAGCAGATCGTCGTGCGGAGGTCGGCCACGGCCGGGGCGTTTGCGCATGGGTCGGATGCTAGCGCGGCGATCGCGGATTTTCCCTATCCCTGCGGCCCGCCGCTCGAAGGCTATGGCTTGCGCCGGTACTGAATAAAAGATGTGAGTTCAGCCACCTGGTCGTACAGCGCCTGCGCCCGCACGTTGTCTTTTTCAGTATTCCAGTAAACGCGCGTGGCCCCTTTGGCCTCTGCTTCACGACACACCGCCTCGATCAGCGCCCGACCTGCCCCACGGCCGCGCGCTGCCGGGTCGACGAACAGGTCTTCCAGGTAGCAGTAGCTCTGCAGCGCCCAGGTCGACGGATGAAACAGATAGTGAACGATGCCCACGATGTGGCCATTCGCGTCGCAGGCAGCGAGACCGTGAGGTTGCCGATCCGGATCGATCAGCCGGTCCCAGGTGGCGTCGGTGACTGTCTGCGGCAGATCCTCTTTGTAGAACTCGAGGTAGCCGGCCCACAACACATTCCAACGGGCACGATCGTCGGCACGCAGCCTGCGGATACTGAGATCAGCGGCCATCAATGCTCCGGCATCGATGCACGATCAGTCTCAATTTCCACGTGCGGCTTCCACCACCGGTGAGTACTTGCGATAGAACTCGCTGCGCTCCATGAGATTCTCGGCAGCAGCGCGGCGCAATTCGGTATCCGTGCCGGCCAGTTTCAGAATCTCATCGCCGGCTTTTTTCAGGCCCTTCACTGCGGCGCGATTGCGGGGATGCTTGTCGTACGCGTTGGCGTAATGAACGACGGCTTCTTCGACGGCTGGCGTGATGCCCTGCTGGTAGAAGGCCCATTCCTTGTCGCCATCGGCGAGTTCGGCAGTGATCTCCTGCTGGGTCGCCTGCGGCAATTGCGCAAAGGGAATCGCCGGGCTGGTTTCCACCCAGTTCTGGTACCACAGATACCCGGCCGTGATCGCCAGTATCGCCGCAATCGCAATCGACACCTTCTGAAGTGTCGAGACGCCCTGAAACGCACGCAGAAAATCGGCGGCATCCTTCGGTCGCTGTTTGCGATCGAAAGACAGGCAGCGCTCCAGCGCACGCGCTTCGCGCAGTTTGAGGCCCTTGAGCGGGGGCGGCTTGATGCCGAGCTTGCGGGCAGTCGGGGCGCCGTGGCGCTGGTACGGATGAAAGCCGGTCAGCAACTCGTAGCCGATGATGCCGAGCGCATACAGGTCGTCCGCCGGATGCGGATCGAGTCCGTCGATCATTTCGTCGGTGGCATAGGCCTCGGTATAGGCACCCAGGCTGCCCGCATCGAATACATCCTGATTGTCGGCGGTGACCGAACTCGGCACGGCGCGCGCGATGCCGAAGTCCAGGATCTTCGGCGCGCCGTCCTCGGCGATGAATACGTTGCCGGGTTTGAGATCCGAATGGACGATGCCTTTGCGATGCGCGTAGGCGAGACCTTCGGCAATGCCGCGAATGATGGGCAGCGCCTCGGCTGCGGGAATGCCCTTGCCGCGCGCGCCGCGTACCACACCCTCCAGGGGCTTGCCCCGCAGCAGCTCCATGGTCATGTAGACCGTGTCGCCATCGCGGTCGAAATCGAACACGGTGACGACATTCGGATGGGCGAGGGTCTGCGCCTTGCGCGCTTCGCGCTGCAGCGCGATGAACGATTGCGGGTGACGTTCGAAATCGGCGTTCAGCACTTTCAGTGCGACGCGCGGATTCGGGTCCTGGGCCTCCTCCTTGCGACGATCGATGGCACTGAACACCAGTCCCATCCCGCCCTTGCCGATGAGCGTTTCGAGCACGAAGCGCTTCTTGATGATGGCGCCGGGTTCGAGCGCACCGCGGCGCGACTGCTCGACATCATCCAGTGACTGCACCAGACGCTCGACGATCACATGTGTCTTGTCGGGCGCCTTGAGCGTATCCGCAAAGCCCTGCATGGCCTGCGTCGACAGTTCCATCTGCACCGTGCGAGCGGCCGTCGGCGGCACGGCACGCGCCGTCGCGAGTGTCTCGTCGGAATCATGAGCGGTGCTGTCGGCAGGCATGACGAGTGTGCCTGTGCCGGTCGGAGGCTCCATGCGCAATGTTGCCGCCGCTGCGGACTGGATCGTCCGGTCGTCCTCCATCCGTCGCGTGGCTTCGCCCGCCGGGCGCAGTGTGGTCTCGTCCGATTCCGTGACGGGACGTACCAGCGTTTTCGCGATGGGTCGGGCCGGCATCTGCCCGGTGGCATCCGCCGGGATCTGTGTCGAGCCCGGAGGACGCATCGCGGTAACGTCGTCGACCTGCGCCGCGTCATCCATCACCGCTGTTTTTTCCGCGCCGGCCCGCACGGCGCGCTCGATCGCACTCAGCAAGGTGCGCCCGGTCCCGTGCGTTATGCGCCCCGCAGCCACTTCACTTTCGATGCGTGCCCGCAGCGGCTCCTGCTGCGCCGGATGAGCGAGCGCAATCTGCTCGAGTTGCCTGGCAGCTTCGTCGATGCCGAGCGTGCCATCAGCCAGTTGGGCAAGAATCTGAAGAAGCGTCACGGGCATATCCGCTGGATGGTCATGGGCGATTGTAGCCAGACACACCGCTCAGACGAGCGCAGATCTTTCGCGATGAGCCATGGAATGGCCCACGCTAACCCGCTTCCACGACCACCACTGTGACATTGTCGCGGGCACCGGCGGCGAGCGATGCGTCGAGCAATGCCTGTGCCGCCTCTTCGACAGTGCCGGTGGCCATCAGGCTCGCGATGCGTTCGGGAGGCACCTCGCGGGTCAGGCCGTCGGAGCACAACAGATATCGATCGCCGAGTCGAACGCGATCGCGCCGGATGTCGAGATGCAGCGCTGCCTCTCCACCCACCGCGCGCATGATCGAGTGGTCTTCTTCGGTGGAACGATCCTCCGGCGCCAGCATGGGCGCGATCTGCGCCGCGTACGTGTGATCGGTGGTGAGCTGTACCAGCTGACCGTGGCGCAGCCGGTAGAGTCGGCTGTCACCGGCCCACAGTACGGCACAGGCAGTACGCCTGACCACGAACACGACGACGGTCGAACCGCTTTGCACCGGGTTGCGTGGCCGGACCGAAGCGGCGTACAGGCGACTGTTCACATGACTGAGTCGTCGCTGCACTTCGGCAATGGCTTCATCGAGAGAATCGTCGCCGCGCGCAGCCGCCAGGCTCTCGCAGGTGAGACGGCTGGCGACGTCACCCTGGCTGTGCCCGCCCATGCCGTCGGCCACCGCCCACAGCGTGGCGTCGCAGCGATCGACGAAGCAATCCTGGTTGGACGTGCGGACCCTGCCTGCATGGGTCAGAGCGGCAGAGACGTAGGCGGGATGAATGTCTTCTTCGACCAGCGTGTCTTCGAGCACGATTCCCCCGTGTGCCGCCTGGTCAGCGACGGCTGCGGCCTTTGAGGCGCTCGACCTGTTCTTCGTAGGCTTTGGCGAATTCATTGCCGAAGAGGGTGCGGAAGCTGCCATCCGCATCCTTGATCATGTCGCCGTATTTCTCGCGGTACAGATCCCAGTAACGCAGCTTGGCGGGTACGCCGAGGATCGAGCCTTTCTTCATGTGACGGTCGAACTCTTCGGCCAGGCGGTTGGGATCGAACTGGGCCAGCATGGTTTCGAACGCCAGGCGGATCGCCGTCTGCACGGCCACCTGATGATCGCGCACATCGTTCAATGCCTCGCCGAAAGCTTCGGCCGGCTCCAGATACGCGGCGCTGTGCCGACCCAGCAGATTGTGGAATGCATCGTCGGCGTTGGCGGAGAACTTGAGCGGATTGTTGTTCGCGGGTTTGAAGGTCGTGCTGCGGATACGCAGGGTCTCCTTCACCTGCTCACGACTGTGCAGAACTTCCATCAATCCGCTGACGGCCACCCTCAGCATCTCGCCGCATGCGCGCGCGAGCTGTTCGGATGGCTCGATGTCCGGGACACCCGCTGCCTCGAGCACCAGCGCGAACAGATCCTGCTCAGCGGATGTGTCTTTCGGCGTGACGCGCGCCTTCGATGGTTTCGCTGCCGCACGTGGCTCAGCGGCGACCCGCAATGCGGCACGCGGTCGCGGCTCGACAGCCACTGCCGGTGCCGGTTGCGGCAACGACACCTCACTCAGACCGAACCACTCGGTTTCGTTGCCCGAGCCGCGCTCGGCATCGGCATCGGCATACGCTTCGCCCGCGCCCACCATCATGCTTTCAGTGCGATCCTCTTCGTCGGCCCGAACTGGTGCGTCGCGACGCGGCGCCGCTCGCGGAGCACGTGAGCCGGCATGGTCCTGCAACACTGCAAGAGGATCGCTGGCTGAGCGTTCCCGTTCGGCCGCGGCGTCGCGTTCGATCGCCACCGAGATTTCGTAGGCGTCGATGTAGAGGACATCGCCGTTCTTGAGCGGATGCGCCTGGGTGCGCGACAGGCGTGAATCAGGCGCATTGATGAACACACCATTGGTACTGGTGTCTTCCACGAAGAAGCGGCCATTGAGGTAGCGGATCAGTGCGTGGCGACCCGAGACGTACGGGTCGGGCAGGACCCAGTCATTGTCGGGCAGCCGTCCGATGGTGCCGCCGATGGCATTGAATACCTTGCGGCGGCCAGCGCCCAGTTGCGCGGCCTGTTCACCCATCACTTCCAGTGTCAGGATCATGCAGGCTTAGTAAACGAATATCGGGGGGCTTTCAACTTGGCCAGCGGGGCACGCAGGCGTGGCAGTATCGACGGACGCCTCAGGTAATAATGCGCCCCAGCCCACATTTCATACGGAGAATGCATGTCGAATCCCCGTCCTTGCGCCCTGCACTTTCCCGGAGCATTGCTGCTCTGCCTGCTCTTCAGCAAGATGGCCATCGGACAGGACACACCGACCAGCCAGGTTACGGAGGGATTCGTCAACGCACCGGTGGCGACGGTGTGGCAGATATTCACCACCTCCGAGGGTTATCGCGCCACCGGTGCGGATCAGGCTGAGGTCGATCTGCGCCTGGGGGGCAGCATCGCGAGCCGCCGGGGCACGTCCGGATCACTGGGCGATCCCGAGACTCGTGTCGATGAGATCCTGGCCTATGAACCGCAGCGCATGCTGACCTTGCGCAACCGGCAGATGCCGGCCAGCGATCCGCACCGCGAGGCCGTCGCAGGCACCTGGACCGTGATCTATTTCACCCCGTCCGGCGACGATATGACGCACGTGCGTATCGTGACACTGGGCTTTGACGATACCGCCGCCTCGCAGGCGCTGCGCAAGGCCACGGGCGAGGCGAACCGGGCCATGCTGGACGCCCTGGCGCGGCCCTACTGGCCGAAGTGCAAACTCTGTGCTGCTCCGGATTCCGAACAGCAGTAACGACAAATCACCCAGACGCTCGTCATGGATCGCAACTACATCAAGAACGAACACATCGTCGATCGCTATCTCGCGGGTGAACTCACTGTGCGCGAGGCGCGCGAATTCGAGAAGTATTGTCTGGAAAACCCGGCTTTCCTGGGCGAGTTGCCGATTCCGGTGAGACTCAAGGCGCGACTGTCGCGTCGACCCATGGAAGACAGCGAGACGGGCATGTTCCCGGCCATCCCTTCGACGGCAGCGCGCACGGCGCTCGAAGCCAACGATGAAGGGTTCGATGCCGAGGAGGAAGAGGAGAAATGGGAAAAGGCGGCCGGCAGAGGCAGCGGCGGCGGTCGCTTCGTGGCGCTCGCGCTGGCAGTGGCGCTGATTGCTGCGGTGGGCGGCCTGGTAGCGTATGGCATGCATGCCAGTTCGCTCTCGGATCAGATCCGCAAGCTGCAGGGCCAGATGAAGGTCGCGCAGATGCAGGCGCCGGCGCGCCGACAGGCCTACCGACTGGATCTGGTGAACAGGGAACCGCAGCAGGCCACGCTGGCACTGGGCTGGATGCATCCGCCGGAACTGCTGGAGCTGGTCTTCAATGCTTCACAACAACCGTACAACACTTATGAAGTCACGCTCTACAAGAGCGACGGCATTCGCATCATGGAACTCAAACGCCTGGCACGCGACTCGAACAAGGAGGTGCACTTCAACCTCAACTCCTCCGCATTCGGGCCCGGCGATTACATCATTCGCATCGAAGGCTACACCTGGCGCGGACAGCTTCAGCCGGTGGGTTTTGCGAGATTGGGACTTCAGTGACGAGTGACGATGATGCGCAGGTCCGATCGGAGCGCAAGCTTCCTGGACCGTCACCCTCCCCGCAACGTCGTCATCGGCGGGTGATTCACCACCGATCGTGTCGCCAGCGTGCCGCTGATCCCGACCAGCACCGCGCCGGCAACCAGTCCCACGAGCCATACCAACGGGTCGGGGCTGTATTTCAGACCGAAAACCCGGGTCGCCAGAAAATAGCCCGCGGCTGATGCACCCGCTGCCGCGAGCACGCCGGCAAGCAGACCCAGCACTGTGAATTCAGCCGCCACGCCTTGCAGCACCGTGAGCCGGCTCGCGCCGAGCGTTCGCAGCATGGCGCTCTCATAGCGGCGTTCATCGCGCGTGGACTGGATCGCCGCAAGCAACACCGTGATACCGGCGAGCAACGTGAAACCGAAGACGTACTGCACGGCCAGTGAAGCCTTGTCCATGACATTGCGGACCTGCGCGAGGATGGCATCCAGGTCGATGGTGGTGACTTCCGGAAAGCTGCGCACGAATTCACTGAGCATCGGCCGCTGCTGCGCATCCAGATGCACGCTGGTGATGAGCGTGCCGGTGGCCTGATCGAGCACGCCCGGAGAAAAGACCATGAAAAAGTTCGGGCGGAAGGAATCCCACTTCACTTCGCGCAGGCTCGTAACGCGTGCGGTGATGGTTTCGCCCGCGACGTCGTAAGTGAGCTCATCGCCGAGCCGCAGGCCCAGACTGCGCGCCAGTTGCATCTCTACCGAGACCTGCGGTTGCGATATGTCGGCGTCGGACCACCATCGGCCCGCGACAATCCGATTGTCCGATTGCAGCTGCCGGGCCCAGGTGAGGTTCGCCTCGCGGTCGAGAAAGTCGCGGCCGCGTTCGTCGGCGATCTTCAGCGATGCGGTATCGACACCATTGATCTGCGTCAGCCGCGCACGAACCATGGGCACGAGATCCGGCGGCGGGACGTGATGCGCTTGCATGAAATGCCTGATCGCGTCCGCCTGATCAGGCCGGATGTTGATCATGAAATGGTTCGGTGCGTCCACCGGCAGACTCGCACGCCAGTCGCGCATCAGATCGTCACGGACGAGCGCGAGCAGCAACAGCACCATGAGTCCGAGGCCGAACGCCACAATCTGAACGACGCTGTCGCGACCGCGACGCGCAATGTTCGCCATGCCGTAGCGCCAGGCAACGCCGACACTGCCGCGCAAGCCGCTCAGCAGCCAGACCAGTAACCAGCCAGCGAGGATCAATACCAGAAAAGTCGCAAACGTCGCCGCCAGCACGTAGCTCAGCAGCTTCACATCGCGCAGCAGCCACGCCAGCAGCCCGACCAGTGCGGCGAGCGCGAAGCCATAGACGGTGACGTAGCGCAGTGGCGGCGGCTCGAGATCGCGGCGCAGGACGCGCCCCGGCGGCACACGCCGCAGTTGCAACAATGGCGGCAGTGCAAAGCCGATCAGCATCAGGACCGATGTCATGACGCCCAGCCACGCAGCATCCCAGGTGGGCGGCGGCAATTCACCGCGTATCAGGTCGCGCAGCAGCACGCCGATGCCCGCCTGTGCGGCAAACCCGATGAGAGTGCCCGCAATGCCGGCGAGCAATCCGATCAGCATCAGTTCCAGAACGCTGATCTCAAGGACCAGCCGCTGCGGCGCGCCCATGCTTTTCATGAGCGCTGCCGTATCCAGGTGCCGGGTGGTATAGCGTCGCGCCGCAATGGCGACGGCGATGGCCGCCAGCAGGATGGTAATCAGCGCCGCGAGATTCAGAAAACGACCTGCACGATCGATGGCCGAGCGGATCTGCGGACTCGCTTCCTGCAGATCGACGATGCGTTCGGCCGGCTGCTTGCGTGCCATCAGTTCTCGTTTGAGAGCGGCGATTGCCTCACTCTCACCGGCGAACAGCGCGGCATGCGTTACCCGGCTGCCGGGTTGAATCAGACCGGTCGCCGGCAGATCCTCGAGTCGCATGAGGATGGACGGCGCCAGATCCACGAACGCAGACCCCTGGTCCGGACGATAGTCCAGCACTGCCGTGACGGTGAATTCCGCGGTGCCGAGGGTGATCCGATCGCCGATGCCGACATTGAGCTGCGCCATCACGCGGGCTTCCGGCCACACTTCGAACGGCCCCGGCATCGACGTCACTTCGTGCGATTCACCGAAAGGCTCGGATGCCACTTTCACGTGGCCGCGCAAGGGATAAGTCGCGGAAACAGCACGGACCGCGGCCAGCGCCGTATCGTCGCCATGCAGTGCGACGCTCGGAAACGATGCGATCTCGGCCGTGGCAATGCCGCGCGATGACGCAAGCTCGAAATAGCTGCGATCAATCACACCGGGTGAGCGCACCCGAAGATCTGCGGCCAGAACCTCCGTCGCCTGTCGATCCACGGCGCGGCTGACACGGCTGGTGAAGAATCCGACCGCGCTCAGGGCGGACACGGCTGTCAGCAGCGCCAGCAACAGCACGCCGAGTTCCCCCGACTTTGCGTCGCGCAGCAGGGCAATCAGTGCCAGCCTCAGCGCCTTCATCCGGGCAATGTCTCGTTCATGCAGTCACTTTGCCCGCATCGATGTGGATGATGCGGCTGCAGCGCTGGGCAATGTTCTGGTCGTGCGTGACGATGACGAGTGTCGTGCGAGCGGCGCGATTCAGATCGAACAGCAATTCGATGATGCGTTCGCCCGTCGCCGCATCGAGATTGCCCGTGGGTTCGTCGGCGAACAGCACGGCGGGACGGGTCACAAAAGCGCGCGCAATCGCTACGCGCTGCTGCTCGCCACCGGACAACTGACGAGGGTAGTGCCCGCTGCGCGCCGAGAGGTTTACCTTTTCGAGCACTTGCGCAGCCGCCTCGCGCGCACCGGCTTGCCCTGACAGCTCGAGGGGCAACATGACGTTCTCGATCGCCGTCAGCGAGGGCACCAGATGAAAGCTCTGGAACACGAAACCAACGTGACGGGCGCGCACAGCAGCACGACCGTCTTCGTCCAGGGCAGTGAGTTCAGCGCCGTTCAGCCAGACCTGCCCGGCGCTCGGCTCATCGAGACCCGCCAGCAATGCGAGCAACGTCGATTTGCCGGCACCGGACGCACCCACGATCGCAACGGTTTCCCCGGCTGCAATACGCAGATCGACTTCTGAGAGAATGGTCAGCGTTCCCTCGGGGCTGCTAACCTGCTTCGTGATCTGCCGTGCTTCGAGAACGATAGGTGACTGTGCGTCGGTATCCGCCATGCTCGTGCGTACGTGTGAAAGATGACTGCTCATCGGCTCTTCATTAGATGCGTGCTGGCGTTCTGGTTCACTTTGCTGCCCGGATACGCCATCAGCGCCGGCACGGCGAGCGCACCTGTCATCCTTGTCCTCGGAGATAGTCTGAGCGCCGGTCACGGCGTGAGTGTCGATGCGACGTGGGTTGCGCTGCTGCAGAATCGGCTTGCGTCCGCAGGGTACGGATACCGCGTGGTGAACGCCAGCGTGAGCGGTGAAACCACCGGAGGTGCACTCGCACGGCTGCCGCGGGCCCTGAGCCTGCACAAGCCGGCGATCGTGGTGATCGAGCTTGGCGGCAATGACGGTTTGCGTGGTCTGCCTCTGAAACAGGTGCGCGCGAATTTCCAGACCATGATCGAAGACGTGCAGCGCTCCGGCGCACGCGTCGTGCTGGTCGCCATGCGCATCCCGGTCAACTATGGTGCAGGCTACGCCGGGCAGTTTCAGTCGCTCTACAAACAGCTCGCACAACAATATTCGCTGCCGATGGTGACCGACTTCATCGAAAGTGTGGCACTCGATGCGACAATGATGCAGGCAGACGGCATTCATCCGAATGCCCGGGCGCAGCCTGTCCTGCTCGAGGCTGTCTGGCCGACCCTCGAGCCATTACTTGAAAAATAGAGACGATTCGTCAGGGGATCACGCAATGAACAGGATCTGGCTGAAGAATTACCCCGAAGGTGTACCGGCGGATATCAATCCGGACCAATACCGCTCGGTGCGCGAAATCGTCGACGAGGCCTGCGAGAATTTCGCCACCTTGCCCGCCTACACCAGCATGGGCAAGACACTCACGTATGCGCAGTATCGCCGCTATGCACGCGACTTCGCGGCATGGTTGCAGGAGGCCGGCCTGAAGCGCGGGGATCGCATCGCGCTGATGCTGCCGAACGTGCTCCAGTATCCGATCGCCCTGTACGGAGCGATGCTGGCCGGACTGACCATCGTCAATACCAATCCGCTGTACACGGCGCGCGAGCTGGAGCATCAGCTCGTGGATGCAGGCGCCAGGGCCATCGTGATCCTGGAGAACTTCGCGCACACGCTGGAACAGGTCATCGCCCGTACGAACGTCGACATCGTGATCACCACCGCTGTCGGCGATCGCCTGGGCTGGCCGAAATCCACTCTGGTCAATTCCGTCGTCAAATATGTGCGCCGCCAGGTGCCGGACTGGAATCTGCCGGGCGCCATCTCCTTCAATCGCGTGCTGGGACAGGGACATTTCCTGCCGCTCACACCCGTCGAACTGACCCACGACGACATTGCATTCCTGCAGTACACAGGCGGCACGACCGGTGTGGCGAAGGGCGCCATGCTGACCCACCGCAACATGATCGCGAACGTACTGCAGTCGGCGGCCTGGATCGGTCGGGAAGCCCGGCCTGGTGTCGACACGATCGTCACGGCGCTGCCGCTCTATCACATCTTTGCGCTGACGGCGAACTGGATGGTGTTCGTGAAGTTCGGCGCGCACAACATCCTCATCGTCAATCCACGCGACTTCCCTGCGTTCGTTGCGGAACTGAAGCGTCACCCGTTCACGTATTTCAGTGGCGTGAATACGCTGTTCAATGCACTGCTGCATACGCCGGGGTTCTCCGAAGTCGACTTCAGTCGCCTGCGCATCACGCTCGGCGGCGGCATGGCGGTACAGCGTTCGGTGGCCGAACAGTGGAAGCAGGTGACGGGCAACGTCCTCACGCAAGCGTGGGGATTGACCGAGACTTCGCCGGCGGCGTGCATCAATCCGTTTCATCTGGATTTCAACGGCTCGATCGGTCTGCCCATTCCTTCGACGGACATCAGCATTCGCGACGATGCCGGCAACGAACTGGCGATCGGGGAGATTGGCGAGATCTGCGTCCGTGGTCCGCAGGTGATGCGTGGTTACTGGAATCGACCCGACGAAACGGCCAACGTGATGTTCGGCGACTGGCTGCGCACCGGCGATATCGGTCGCATGGACGAAGAAGGATTCGTCTACATCGAAGACCGCAAGAAGGACATGATTCTGGTCTCCGGTTTCAACGTCTACCCCAACGAAGTCGAGAGCGTCATCGCAACGCACCCGGGTGTGCTGGAGGTTGCGGCGGTCGCGCAGCCGGATGAAAAGTCAGGTGAAGTGGTATCGCTGTTCGTGGTCCGCAAGGATCCGAATCTGACCGAGCATCAACTGATCGACTTCGCCCGCAGCGAGCTGACAGGTTACAAGGTGCCCAAGCACGTCTACTTCCGTGACGAGTTGCCCAAGACGAACGTGGGCAAGATCCTCCGCCGTGCGCTGCGCGATCAGTTGCCGGGAGGAAGCGGACAGGTGAGCGGCGGACCGTAAGAAGCGGAGCTATTCGTGGCCGCTTCTGCTGGCTGCGCCGGCTGAGGACAGTGCTCGATTTCGTCTCTCTGCACTGTCCCCATCAGCGGTGATAGGCGGGGCTCAGCTCATGGACCGCAGCGATCATCGCGCCCGCGTGCTCCGGGTCGACGCCCGGATGAATCCCATGACCCAGATTGAACACGTGACCGTGTCCCGTGCCATAGCTGGCAAGTACCTGCGCCACCTGCTCGCGGATTTTTTCGGGTGACGCGTACAGCACGTTTGGATCCAGGTTGCCCTGCAAGGCCTTGCGGTCGTTCACTGCACGGCGCGCATCCGCAAGATCGGTCGTCCAGTCCACGCCCAGTGCATCGCAACCGGTCGCGGCCATTTCGCTCAACCAGGCGCCGCCGCCTTTGGTGAACAGGATGACGGGAACGCGTCGCCCGTCGCGTTCACGGTGAAGTTGCTCCACGATCGCCGCCATGTAGTGCAGCGAGAACTCGCGATATTGACGCGGCGCCAGCACTCCGCCCCAGGTATCGAAAATCATCACGGCTTGTGCGCCGGCCTCGATCTGCGCGTTGAGATAGGCGCTCGTGGCCCTGGCCAGCAGATCCAGCAGCCCGTGCAGCGTGGCAGGCTCTTCGAACATCATTGCCTTGATCCGTGAAAACTCGCGCGAGCTGCCACCCTCCACAGCATAGGTACCGACTGTCCAGGGACTGCCGGCAAATCCGATCAGCGGCACCCGGCCAGCGAGTTCGCGTCGAATCAGACTGACGGCGTCGAGCACATAGCGAAGTTCACGAGTGGGATCGGGCACTGCAAGCCTGGCCACATCGGCTGCACTGCGCACCGGGCGTTCGATTTTTGGCCCTTCACCGGTCTCGAATTGCAGACCCAGCCCGAGTGCCTGCGGGATGGTCAGGATGTCGGAAAACAGAATGGCCGCATCGAGTGGATACCGTGCCAGCGGCTGCAATGTCACTTCGCAGGCCAGCTCCGGCGTCATGCATAGCTTCAGAAAGCTGCCGGCGCGTTCGCGCGTCGCACGGTACTCCGGCAGATAGCGTCCCGCCTGACGCATCATCCACACGGGCGTACGGTCAGTGGGCTGGCGCAACAGCGCACGCAGCAGCAGATCGTTTTTCAACATGGGGGGCAGCGGACAGCGGATGGCGGATGGCGGATGGTGAAGACGTGCAATCCGGACACATCCAGATCATGCGGCAATTGATATCTGGCAGGGCAGGCCTTCAATACGGCCGCAATTTCAAGGATGCAAGCACGCTCGCGGGTGCCACTTCCCACCCCTGTCTGCTGTCCGCTGTCCGCTGTCCGCTTCATCTCTTCAGCTTCGCTTCGCGGGATCGAACAGACGTTCGTGTTCGACGATGGCGTAACGATCCGTCATGCCGGCAATGTAATCCGCGACCGCGCGGGCGCGTCCGGCCTCACCGGCCTGCGACTCCATGTCACGCGCCGACTCCGCGTGTTCTGACGGCAGCAGGTCAGGTCGCGCGAAGAACGTGTCGAACATGCCGCGGATGACAGTATTGGCCTTGTTGGTCATGCGCAGCACACGGTAATGACGATAGACGTGATCGCGCAGATGCCGCTTCAGTTCGAGATGCTCGGCCAGCACCGGCTCACTGAAGCCGATCAGGGCGCGGGGATGCTGGCGAACCTCGTCGATGTCCGCCGGGGCAGCCTCGGCGATTGCGGCCGATGATGTGTCGATGAGGTCGGTCACCACGTAATTGATCATGCGACGCACGATTTCGTGTATCAGCCGACGATCGCTGACTTCCGGGTACGCGGCGAGCACGATGTCGTACTGGCGGCGAAACAGGGGCACTTCGCGCAGTTCTTCAATGGTGAGCAGCCCTGCCCGCAGCCCATCGTCCAGATCGTGATTGTTGTAGGCGATTTCATCGGCGAGGTTGGCGATCTGCGCTTCCAGCGAAGGCTGCTCCCGCCGCAGGAACCGCTCGCCCACATCGCCCAGCTGTCGGGCATTGTTGAGCGAACAGTGTTTGAGAATACCTTCGCGCGTTTCGAAGGTGAGATTGAGCCCGGGAAACGCGGCGTAACGCTCTTCCAGTTCGTCGACCACGCGCAACGACTGCAGATTGTGCTCGAAACCGCCGTACGGCTTCATGCAATCGTTCAGCGCATCCTGTCCGGCATGACCGAATGGTGTGTGACCCAGGTCGTGCGCCAGGCAGATGGCTTCGGCCAATGTTTCATTCAACTCGAGCGACCGCGCGATGGTACGGGCGATCTGCGCAACTTCGATGGAGTGCGTCAGGCGCGTGCGATACAGATCGCCTTCGTGATTGACGAAAACCTGGGTCTTGTAAACGAGGCGACGGAAAGCCGTCGAATGAATGATGCGATCCCGGTCGCGCTGGAACTCACCGCGAAACGTCGGTGCGGATTCCTCGTAGCGCCGGCCGCGGGACGTTTCGTCGGTAGCGGCGTATCTGGCGAGCGCGGTCGGACCGGAGTTCATGCTGCTGCGTGTTCAGCCGAAGTGTTCGGTCAGCGTAGCTTCCAGCGCCTCATTTGGGTAGTCGCCGACGACGTCCGCCTGGCCGAGCTTGCGCAGCAGTATCAGCCGCAATTTGCGGTCGAGTACCTTCTTGTCCATCCCCATCAGCTCGCGTCCCCGCTCGGCACCGATGGTTGGCGCCTGCACCGGCAGCTCGAACCGTTTCAGCAGTGTCACCGTCCGATCGCGGTCCGCGGCACTCAGCCAACCGAGCCGGACCGACATGTCAGCGGCCATCACCATGCCGGCTGCGACAGCTTCGCCGTGCAGCCAGTTGCCGTACCCCATCGCGGTCTCGATGGCGTGACCGAAAGTATGTCCGAGATTCAGAATCGCACGCAGGCCGTGTTCACGCTCATCGACGCCCACGACTTCCGCCTTGATCTCGCAGGATCGACGGATGGCATACGTCAACACGCTGTTTTCGCGCGCGGACAAGGCGTCTGCATTCGCCTCGAGCCAGCCGAAAAATGCCGCGTCGTATATCAGACCATACTTGACGACTTCGGCGATCCCGGCCCGGTATTCGCGCTGCGGCAGCGTCGCGAGTATCTGCGTATCGGCGAACACGCAGCGCGGCTGATAGAACGCGCCGATCATGTTCTTGCCGCGGGGGTGATTCACGGCCGTCTTCCCCCCGACCGAGGAGTCCACCTGAGCGAGCAAGGTCGTGGGAATCTGCACGTAATCGATGCCGCGCTGATAGGTAGCAGCGGCGAATCCGGCCATGTCACCAATGACGCCGCCGCCGAGCGCGATGACCGCAGCGTCCCGGTTCATGCGCGATTCCATCAGGGCATCCAGGATGCGCGCGAAACTGTCGAGCGTCTTGTACTGCTCGCCATCGGGGAGGACGACGGAAGCAATGCGCTTGTCGCCGAGTGCTTTGCGCAGTCGCTCGAGATACAGCGGCGCAATCGTTTCGTTCGTGACGATGAGTACGTCGCGTGCGGCGATGTGGCGCTGAAGCTGCGCAGCGTCATCGAGAATCCCCGCACCGATCAGGATGGGATAACTGCGATCGCCCAGGGAAATTTCGACGTGCGTTGGATTTACGGACATTCAGCACTCATTCGATGGCAGATGCGGCAAGGCGTTCAGGACGCCATCGGTTCCTTGAGCAGTTGCACGATCTCATCGGCGACGACTCGCACCGCGCGCCCATCTGTCGGGATGATCAGCTTCGCAATGGACTCATACAGAGGCGCGCGTTGCGCCATCAATTCGCGGAGTCTCGCTTCCGGGTCGTCCGTGTAAAGTAGTGGCCGCTGGCGTCCATGACGCGTTCTTTCGAGCTGCTGCTCGATTCCGGTCCTGAGATAGACGACCTGGCCACGCTCGGCGAGTCGCGCACGGTTCTCCGGCAGAAGGATCGCCCCGCCGCCAGTTGCGACAACCACATTGTCGAGCTGGGTCAGCAGATCGATGACCTCACGTTCACGTTCGCGAAATCCCGCTTCGCCTTCCTTCTCGAAGATATAGGGGATGTCGACGCCCGTGCGTCGCTCGATCTCCACATCGCTGTCATAGAACCCCAGCCGCAGCTGGCGCGCCAGCTGCCGGCCAACGGCAGTCTTGCCGGAGCCCATTGGACCGATGAGATAGATGTTGTGAATTGCGGGCATACAAACAAACACGGCCGCATCGCTGCGGCCGTGTATTGTCTGCGTTGAGACCTGTCAGGGCAAATATCAGTACAGGCTCGCACCTTCGCGCAGGATCCGGGGTGTCACGAAGATCAGCAGCTCATCCTTGTTGTCGGTCTTCGTGGTGGACTTGAACAGATGGCCAAAGATCGGGATATCGCCCAGCCACGGCACCTTGCTCTCGGCGTTGCGGCGTTCCGTCTCGAGAATGCCGCCGAGCACCACGGTCTGACCGTCGTTCACCAGCACTTGCGTGGTGATTTCGCGCGTGTCGATACTCGGCACGAACCCGCCCGTCGCGCTCGGCACCACCTGACCCACCGAATCCTTCGACACCACCAGATCGAGAATCACGCGATTGTCGGGCGTGATCTGCGGCGTCACCTTGAGGCTTAGCACCGCCTTCTTGAACTGAGTAGTCGTGGCACCGCTGGATGAAGATTCCTGGTAGGGAATCTCAACACCCTGCTCGATGGACGCTTCACGCTGATTGGCCGTAATCAGCGTCGGCTGCGACACGATTTCACCGCGACCTTCCGCCTGGGCAGCCGACAGTTCCAGATCCACGATGAAGTCGGAATCGAGGAACGTCAGCGCCAGTGCCCCGGCCGGGTTGGCGACCGGAAGATTGACCATATAGCGCTCGGCGGCTTCGCCGATCTCGAGCCCGCCTCGTGGATCATTGGCGCCCGGGAACAGAACGGCACCGTCCGGCGCATCCAGACCCCGGTTGCTGATGAAGCCCTGGCCATCGCTGCCACCGACGTCGGTCGTGGTGGCATTGACGCCGAAGCGCACACCCAGTTCGCGGCTGAAGTCATCGCTGACGATGACGATGCGTGCCTCGATGCGCACCTGGCGCACAGGAATATCAAGGGTCGCAACCAGCCGGCGGATGTCGGCGAGTCGGTCCGAAGTGTCCTGCAACAGCAGCGTGTTGGTGCGCTCATCAATGGCAACACTGCCACGCGGCGACAGCAACGAGTTGTTGTTACCAGACTTCACCAGCGCTGCCAGATCGGAGGCCTTGGCATAGTTCACTTGCAGGAACTCGCTGCGCAGCGGTGCAAGTTCCTGAACTTCCTTGCGCGCGGCCAGCAGCTGCTTTTCGCGGGCTGCAATTTCCGCGGCGGGGCCGATGATCATGACATTGCCGTCCTTGCGCATGTCGAGGCCCTTGGTGCGCATGACGATGTCCAGTGCCTGATCCCAGGGTACGTTTTGCAGACGCAGGGTCACGTTACCGCCCACGGTATCCGTAATGACCATGTTCTGCCCGCTGGTGTCAGCCAGCAGCTGCAGAACTGCACGCGTTTCGATGTCCTGGAAATTGAGGGTCAGCCGCTCGCCGGTGTATTCCTTCTTGTCCTGGAGTTCCGGCGGCAGTTTGACGACCG
The DNA here is from genome assembly GCA_035761425.1 of Povalibacter sp. GTDB lineage: Bacteria > Pseudomonadota > Gammaproteobacteria > Steroidobacterales > Steroidobacteraceae > Steroidobacter. Next base: position 1,902 of record DASTRD010000231.1, on the reverse strand, counting down.
GCTTGATCTCGATCGTGTAAACGTTCTCGGACTGATACGCGAGCTGCTCGTAGTCGCCGGTTGCAGCGATGACCAGCCGCGTGCCGTCACCGGCGCGCAACGCATCGACCGAGTTCACCGGTGTGGCAAAGTCAGTGACGTCCAGACGCTGCATCAGCGATTCCGGCAGCGCCGTCTTCGCGAAGTTGACGACGATGCGTCCACCTTCCTGCTTCAGGTCCGCCGCGACTTTCGAATCCGTCAGCTCAACGATCACACGCCCCGAACCATCGCTGCCGCGACGGAAATCGATATTGGTCACCGCGCGTGTTCCCGAAACGCCGGCCATCGACGACCCGGAGGTCGCTGCGGCAACGGTGGTTCCCGGTGCGCTGGCGGCGCGACCACTGGAGTCCAGTGTCACGACAATCGAATTGCCCTGAACGCGGGTCTCATAGGGCACCAGACTGTCCACGTTCAGCACCACGCGGGTCCGGCCATTGGCCTCCGCAACGTTCACCGTGTCGAGCGCGCCCTGTTTGACGTCGATACGTCGCGAACTCATGGCGACTGACGTATCCGGCAGATCCAGCGCAATGCGCGCGGGGTTGTCGACTGTGAAGGTCAGCGGCTGGGGTGCCGTGTCGCTGAGTCGCAGCGTCAATTCGACCTTGTTGCCGGACAACACGCTGGCGCGGATGTCTTCGAGACGATTGGCTCCCTGTGCCAGCGCTGCTTGCGTGCCCAGGCTGCCGATGGCGGCGATGGCCATCAGAGCCCAGCGCTTCCAAAGAGTCGGCACGCCAGGCGCCCGGATCGAAATTGACGAGAACATTCTTGATTTCTCCCTGGAACTCATTCGGTAAGCGTCAACGCAGCGGGACGCTCGATGTACCCGCCGACGCCGTCGGGCACGATTTCGATGATGGATATCTTGTTGCTGGTGATGGAAGTGACCCGACCATCGTTCTGGCCCATGTAACTGCCGGGCAGCACACGGTGCACGAGACCGTCTCTGCCTTGCACGAGCCCGTAATTCTTGCCCTGCAGAGCCAGCGTGCCGACCATCTTCATGCTGTCGATGGGGAACTGCTCGAGGAACTCGCGAGCGCGTTTTGCGTCAGGCCTGACCGCACCGGCCACGTCGTTGCGCACCGGCGCACTCGCCACGAACGGCGAGCGCAGAGTCCCGACGTTGTAGGCGTACGTCTCGTACGGCTTGATCTGCGGCAGCGGCTCGACATGCTCGGTCTGGTTCTTCTTGATGGATTCGACCTGCTGCTGAAGCTCATCCATGTCGGACGAACATGCGCTCAGACCGAGCGCGATCAGCAGGACAGCAGGTGAAAGCTTGTTCTGGGTCATGGGGTATCGGCGCCTCAGCTGCCTACTTCTTTGCCTTGGACTTGCCCTTGCCCGTGGGCTTGGGTTGGGCCGCAGCCTGCTCCTCGTCATCGAGGTAGCGGTAAGTCTTTGCAGTAAGGTCCACCTGCAGCTGGTCTGAGCCTCGCTCCTTGCCTGCGGGGACGATCTGCACATCATGCAACGTCACGATACGTGGCAGCGCCGCGATTCCGCTGACGAAGGCTCCGATGGAATGGAAGCTGCCGGTCAGTCGCATCTTGATAGGCAGTTCAGCATAGAAGTCCTTGTTGATCTGCGCTCCCGGCTGGAAAAGCTTCTGGTCGAGACCGGCCGCCGTTCCCTGCTGCGAGATATCGGTCAGCAGGCTGGGGACTTCCGTCTTGTTGGGCAACTTGCCCAGCATGGTGCCGAACGACTTTTCGATCTGTGCCAGCTGCGTCTTGTAAGCATCAAGATTGGCGGCCTTCTTTGCCTTGGTCTGAAGCGTCTCCAGGAGTTTGCCTTCTTCAGCCCGCGCCGCGTCCAGATCCGGCTTGTTCGGACTCCATGCCAGGAAAT
>DASTRD010000230.1:0-6018 GCA_035761425.1 Povalibacter sp. | reverse complement strand
TCGCACTTGCCCCCATCAGAAACAGCGGACTGGGCTTTTACAGTTTCCTGTATGGTTATCTGTACGGCGCAACGGATGCGTCACTGCATGTGGGGCGCATGGAGGAATTGCGCTCGGTGCTGCCAGTGCTGCTGGAACGAGTGGGTCAGCCGCTCACACCGTCCATGCGGCAGTTCATCGCAACAGAACAGCCACGCAATACGTCGCGGCACGATCGTTACGAAAGCTACTACGACGCCGATCTTGCAGCGCTCGTCGCCGAACGCGACGCGCATGTCATCGCGACACATGGTTATCGCTTCGGCGATTGATCTTCGGGTCGCAGCGACTGCAGCCTCTTCCAGGTGGCTGCCACTGTCGGCAGCACGCGCGCGATCTGCGCTTCATTGCTGCGCCATTTCTCTGCTGCCGGCGCCGTGTGAGTCTGCTTCGAGTGTGGCAACGGCGCCTGCACTCGCTCGCGCAAGGACCGATCGAGCGGGATGGCGGCGAATTCGCACAGTCGCGTTACGGTAGCGAGCGGGTCGGCGAGCAGTTCGCCGTAACTGAGTGACGTCCAGCGCTGTTGCGGCAGCGCCGCCAGATCATCCAGCAGTGTCTGGTTGGCCGCATTCCATTGAAATGCCGCGATCTCCTCCAGTGGCTTGCCATTCATCTGCTGCCACCCCGGCGGCAACAGCAATGACCACGGTCCATCGAATCCCGACAGCCCGTTGTAGGTTTTCCAGTTTCCGGAACGCCAAGCCTCGATGATGCTGCTCAGATTCTCGCGCGGGTCGCGCCACAGAAAAATGAACAATGCATCCGGGAAGGCACGATTCAGAAATGGCACGCGCAGCGCATTCTTTGGAGTCTTTTCCAGAAAGCGCAGTGAAGCATCGCTCACGGACCGGCCCGCGCGATCCTGCAGCCGTTCATCGATATAGCGCCGCATGCTGTCGCCGTACTCGTCACGGTAGTGCTCGGCGGTCAGACGGTTGGAATCGACGCCGGGCGCGCCGGGCTGCAACTGCGCAATGCCTTCCACCATGAAATGAGCTTCGCCGCCGACCGTCATCACACCGCTGCTCTGCGCCAGCGTTTCAAACAGCAGCGTGCTGCCCGAACGCGGAGCAGCCACGATGAAAACCGGACGGTCCAGCCGCGCTCTGAGACGCGCCGCGTTCGACGTCACTTCCTGCACCGCGCCTTCGCGCAGTACCGAACGCAGCAGTCGCGCCTCGAACACCGTGTGTGCGGGAACGCGATTGGTGCGCATGACCAGCCCATCGCCGATCTTCTGCGACACCGCGCGAGCACTGTCGCGCAGGCGGGCGAGCTCCCGTTTGCCTGTCTCGCTCTCGCCATGCAGCAGATAGAGCTGACGCCAGTCCTGCGCAAAACCCGACAACACATTGCGATACTGGAGCAGCCGCTGCTCGGCGCCGGAGGTCGCGTCGAGTGGCATGACTTCGGCAAGCAGATCGTTCACGAGCAGTTCGACCTCCGCCGGCACCATGACCGGCACGAGCACGCTGTTCTCGGTCAGCGGTCGCGCGATGCGTTCCGGCTGATATCGATGCCGAGTCGGCGCCGGTCCGGTACCGGCAATGCACGCGTGTACGAACCGCCAGAATGCCGAACTGCCTGAGGTATCGGCGACCAGATGAATACGCATGTCCGGCGTCGGATTCACGACGCTGTGCAGTCGCCAGTTGTCGAACAGCCAGGCTTCCCCTGCCTGCATGTGAACTTCCTGATCGTCGCAACGAAACCGCACTTCCGGCCGCGTGATCACGGGGATGTGCAGACGCACGCGGCTGTACCAGTGGTAGTTGATATCGGCGTGAGGTGGCACGTTCGCTCCGGGCGCCAACCGCATCAGCCGCGAACGGCCCCACACGACGCCGAAGCTCGCCAGCACCTGACGCACGTACGGCATGTTCTCGAGATGCGGCGTCGCCAGCATGGCGCCATCGACGTCGTCGTTCTCGCCGCCGCGAGCACTGATCAGGCGCACCGAACTGTTGCCCGGAATCCTGTTCGGATGATCGGCCCACGCGCTGGCGGGCAACGCACTGACCTCTTCGCGCAGTCGTTGCACGTCGAACTCGAGCGGCAGGCGTACAAAAGGTTGCGGCAGTCGCATGATCAGGCCGCTTCGACTGCCTGACGAAAATCGCCGATCGCGGGCACCAGATCGCTCATGGCAGCGCGCTCGACCTCCGTCAGATACGGATTCCAGATATCGAAGATCAGTACCACCCGCGTCTGGTCGCTGCGGTTCCATGCCTCATGTTCGAACGTATCGTCGAAGGCCACCACGCGGCCCTTGCGCCACTCGTGAATTTCTCCGCCCACCTGCAGCGCGCAATCGCGTGGGATGATCAATGGCAGATGAGCCACGGAGCGGATGTTGGTGACACCGCGATGCGGCAACAAATGCGTACCGGGGGTGAAAACGGAGAACAGGACTTCCGGCCCATGTTCACGCACACGTCCCAGCGGCAATGCATCGAGCGCCGCTGCGGTGACAGGACAGGCCCTGCAGTTGTCCTCGCGGCGTTCGCCATGGCGATAAAAGTAGTACCCATTCCAGCTCGGCGGGGTGTCGAGACCTCGCAGGTTCTGCCGCTCGAGTTCATCAGTAGTGAACACGCGCTCCCTGCCAGCCTCCCCATCGAGTACTGCATACAGCTCGGCGGCGATGGCATCCGTCTGCTCTTCCAGCGCTGCGGTCCAGGGCAGCAGGCTGCGGTCGAAATACGCCGAGGCCGGCAGGCCGGGAAAGAACAGGAACACGGGTCGCTGGCGCGGATCCGTGAGCGGCGCTGGTTTCTCATTCAGATGAATGCTCAGGCACTCGTACACCCGGTCAAGTGATGCGGGACCGTATCTGGCCGCGAGTGGCTCGAACAGGGCTGCTGCGGCCTGATGCCGGTACGAGCGAACGAACGTGGCTGCGTGGGCTATCTCGGCTCGCAATGCCGGCGCCGTCGTCGAATCGTTGGTCCAGCGTCCCGTGCTCTGAGCATCGCGCAGGGCCCGCGAATACTGAATCGCGGCTTCTTCGCGGGCGCCGCTCGTTTCCAGCGTCTGGGCGAGATGCAGCCGGGCCAGATGAAATTGCGGGGCAATCGCGATTGCGCGTCGCAGAAACCGCAGTGCCGCGGGAACATCGCCCGTGAGTTCACTGGCCAGCCCGAGCTGGTGCGCCGTGACCTGGCTGATCTCGGCTTCCGGCACTCGCTGCAACAGTTCCAGTGCACGCGCGCCATTGCGCTGGTTCAGGGCGATCAGCGCCAGCGCGTTGATGGCGTGCTGATCCTGCGGCGCCCGCTCGAGAATGGTTTCCAGCAGACGCGCCGCTTCCGCGACGCGCCCCTGGCGCAGCAGTTGTTGCGCTTCAACGTGGGAAGTCATAGCTTCTTCCAACTTCCTGCCGCTCCGGCTCTGCATGACGACGATGGGCTTGCCGCTGACACGACTCGACACGTACGTGCGCACGTACGACAACGCGCTGCCTGCGGCGCTCTGCCAGCAGATGATCGCATCGTTCAATGCGCTCGCCCGCTTTCACAGGATCAACGGTCGCGGTGTGCGCGCCGGGCTCGAACAATCCGGCTGGACGGAACTCAACGTCAGCCGATTCTCCGACCCGCAGTTCCTCGGCATGTTCCGCCAGTTCGTCGATGCGGCCCTGGCACGCTACAACAACGATCTGCAGTTGGCGATCCCCATTCCCAATTCGCCGAAGATGGCCGATCTGGTGATGAAGCGCTATCGGCCGGGCAACGAGGAGCAGTTTCAGTTGCATTTCGATGCGGTCGGACATCTGTCGGGAAGGTATCTCGTGCTGCTGTGGTATCTCAATGATGTTGCCGAGGGTGGCGAGACGCTGTTCCCGCAGCTGGATCTGAGCATTGCAGCACGCGCCGGCCGGCTCGCGATGTTTCCGCCCTACTGGATGTTCCAGCATGAGGGCGCTCATCCGCGCTCCGGCGACAAGTACATCATTTCGACCTATCTCATGTTCGAGCAGCCTCAGGTACCCGCTGAGCCCTCGTAACCCCATTTCTCCAGATATGGACGCAGGATGGGCAGGCTGGACTGGAAATGCCGCTCGTATCTGTGCCAGCGCCCCACCGCCTTCGTCGTGACTGGCTGCACGACCTGTGAATAGCTGGGTGTGCTGATGAAACGTTTCTCCATGGCACGCTTGCCCGGCTGCAGCACGACATCATCCCACGGCACTTCGATGAACTCGAAAATGTCGCGCGCCTGGTCGGCAAAGGCATCGACGAAAGTTTCGTAGCGCACTTCCATGGCACGTGCCCGCAGAATGTTCTGCTGCGCATACCAGAAGTCGAATGATTTGCGGTAACCGCCGCTGAGCGTAGGCAGATCCCGGCACAGCAGCGCGAAATCCGGAGCCCGGAAGTGCTGCATGAAACAGCTGAAGATCACGTCGCACGGGTGACGTACCGCCAGAAGAATGTGAGCGTTCGGAAACAGCCGCCTGATCGCCGGCAGACGCAGCAGATTCAACGGATTCTTGTCGATGAGACGCTGGCCGGGTTCGAGCTTCACCTTGCGCCGCACCCGTTGCCAGTACTTGTCGCGGACCTCGTTCAGCTGGGCCGCGGAGAGACGGGCGAGCTGCGCGGGATAGCGGATGCCGAGCGCGAGGATGTCGTCGATGGCGTTCTGCAGAATGGGCTGTTCATCCATGGAGGCCAGGGCCGGATGTGCGTCCAGCGTCAGTTCGAGCAACGTCGTGCCGGATCGCGGGAAGGCAACGATGAACACCGGACTCTGCTGCGTCGACGGCGCGCTCGACTCGTCCCACTGACTGACGTCTGCCGGATCGCTGCTGTGATCGGCTATCAGCAATGCCGGCGCACCGCGCAACACCGCCACCGGTGAGACGCGGCGCAGGTAGGCAATCTGTGAGCTGTGCGCCTGCGTGAGGGTCTCGAAGGCCTCATCGTAACGGCCCGCGGCATCCAGCGACTTCGCCAGCGCGAACTCCTGGAAATGCCGCTGGTGCGACGCAGCGCCCGCTGCGAGCACTTCCCGAAACAGCGAGATCGATGCTTCGTTATCGCCCGCGCGCTGCGCGAGCTGGGCACGCAACAGCACCAGATCCGTGCCGAGTTCCGCCTGCGCGCGCGGATCGGCGATGAGCCTGTCCACTATGCTTTGCGACTCCCCGGTACGATTGGTCCGTTCCAGCAACTGCGCCAGCGTCAACTGCGCACGGGCGTTGTGCACATCGGCATCCGCTGCCGCACGCACTGCAGGTTCAGCGCGGTCTGCTTCCCCAAGTTGCATCAGCAGGTGGCCGATCTCGCCCGACCATGCACCGCCCCGGTTGCCATCCCAGTCCTCGAGCGCCGCGAGCGCCTCCTCCGTCTGCATGCACTCGTGGCAGCACCAGGCATAGTGAAAGCGGATCTCTGCGTCCTGAGGCGACAGCTTGAACGCCTTCGCGAGCAATGCGCGTGCGGATTCATAATCCTGGCGGTCGATGTGTGCGAGTGCGACGTTGTAATAGAAGTCGGAGCTGGCCGCACCGAGCGCGGCGGCACGCGCGAAGGCAAGCAGCGCAGCATCGACATCGCCGCGGCCGCGACGCGCTATGCCCACGTTCATCCAGTAGGCAGGCTCGCGGGGATTCAATTCGGTCAGCCGCAGAAAAACGGCTTCGGCTTCTGCGCTCTTCTGCTGCAAATGCAGTGCTTGCCCCAGCAGCGCAAGCAGGGCAGCGCTGTCCGGCGCCTGCGCCAGCGCCTCGCGCGAATAGCGCTCTGCAAGCTGGAGCTGATTGCCGGCCATGGCCTGTCGGGCCATGCCGAGCAGCATTTCAGGCGCGGGATGCATCTGTGAACCTGTTCGTTCGCCAATAAAAAAGGGCCGCGCAGTTGTACCGCGCGGCCCTCATGTCCCTCAACCTTTATGTCAGAACTTCTGTCCGAACTGAACGAAGTACTGCCGACCAATCGTGTCGTACGTCTCGACGTCCGTGTTCGCGTTCGT
>DASTRD010000229.1:0-5846 GCA_035761425.1 Povalibacter sp. | reverse complement strand
TTCATCGATATCGTCGCCGGTGACCTATCCGGAAACCGCGCGCACGGACCACGTCGATGTCTATCACGGCGTGCGGGTTGCCGATCCATACAACTGGCTCGAAGGTATCGGCACACCGCAGGTGGCGGCCTGGGTCGAATCGCAGAACAAGCTGTCGCAGCCTTATCTTGAATCCATTCCAGCGCGCGAGCGCATCAAGAAGCGCCTGACGGAGTTGTGGAACTACGAACGTTTCGATGTGCCCGTGAAACGCGGCGGCCGCTACTTTTTTCTGCGCAACGATGGCTTGCAGAACCAGAGCGTGCTCTACGTGACCGATGCCATCGACACACCGCCGCGGGTCCTGCTCGATCCCAACAGCTTCAGTGCCGATGCCACCATCGCGCTCGGTGAGTTCGTCCCCAGTCCCGACGGCAAGCTGCTGGCCTACAGTGTTTCGGACGGTGGCACCGACTGGCGGATCTGGCGCATACGCGATGTCCAGACGGGCAAGGACATGAGCGATACGTTGCGCTTCATCAAATTCCGTGAGGTCGCATGGACGGCGGATTCGAAATCGCTCTACTACGCACGCTACCCGGTCCGGGAAAATGGCAGCGGTGATGATTCGAAGCAGATGTCCATCTGGTTCCACCTGCTCGGCACTGCCCAGGAGACAGACAAGCACATCTACAGCATTACCGACCATCCGACCCGGTATCCCTATCCCGAGGTCACTGACGATGGCCGCTATCTGATCATCAATGTCTACGACGGCTCGCAAGCCATGGGTCTCTATTATCAGAGACTCGACGCGCAGTCGCAGCCCGTGGGCGAGGTGGTCCGGGTGTTCAACACCTTCGATGCGGACTACCTGGTGCTCGCCGAACTCGACGATGTGTTCTACGTTCTCACCAACGCATCTGCACCCAACTCACGCGTGATCGCGGTTCCGGCGCAGCCGGATGGTGCTGCCAGGGTGCGCGATGTCATCGCCGAGAAGCCGCTGGCGCTGATCGATGCATCGGTCGTCGGGGGCCGTGTGATCGCGCAGTACCTCAAGGACGCACATCCGGTCGTCAGTGTCAGCGATCTCAGGGGCAAGCCGCTCTATGACGTGCAGTTGCCCGGCTATGGCGAAGTACGGGGCTTCAGGGGCAATGCGAATGACCCGGAGACCTTTTTTGCATACACCGATTTTCTGACACCCGGTTCCATTTCGAGACTCAATGTCCGGACGCAGAAAGTCGATCTGTTCCGTGCGTCGAAAGTGCAGGTGGACACGGGCCCGTATGTGACGGAGCAGGTGTTCTATCGCAGCAAGGATGGCACCCGCGTACCGATGTTCATCACGCATCGGCGCGATCTGGTCAAGGATGGCAAGGCGCCGCTGATGCTGTACGGCTACGGCGGATTCGGCATCCCGATGCAGCCGGCCTTCAACGTGCCTGTCATGGTCTGGCTGGAAATGGGCGGCGTCTATGCGATGGCGAATCTGCGCGGCGGCTCGGAGTATGGTGAGGCGTGGCACAACGCTGGCACCAGGCTTCACAAGCAGAACGTGTTCGATGACTTCATCGCGGCGGCGGAGTATCTGATCGCGGAGAAATACACGTCCACGCCGAAACTCGCGATCCGCGGTCGCAGTAACGGTGGACTGCTGGTGGGCGCCTCACTCACGCAACGTCCGGATCTGTTCGGCGCCGCGTTGCCGGGCGTGGGAGTGCTCGACATGCTGAAGTACCACACCGCCAGCGCCAATGCGCGGCAATGGTCGACCGACTATGGCCTGAGCGAAAACGAAGATGATTTCAAGGCCCAGTATGCCTATTCGCCGGTTCACAATGTGAAGCAGGGTACGTGCTATCCGCCGACACTGATCACCACCGCCGACCGTGACGATCGCGTGGTGCCATGGCACAGCTACAAATTCGCCGCGACGCTTCAACACGGGCAAGGATGCGATAACCCCATTCTGCTGCGCGTCGAAACCCGCGCTGGTCACGGGGCCGGTAAACCGGTGTGGATGCAGATTGAAGATTTCGCGGATCAGTGGGCGTTTCTGGTCCGTTCACTGCAGATGCAGTGATCACACGGGGGCGATTGGTCGCTGGTCTGCTGGCCAGAATCTTTCGGGCAGCGGATTTACGAATCAGGACTGGCCGCGAGGCGACTCTTCGGGGTCGCTCTCGCCGATCTCTTCTCCGGCAATCGCATGCTTCTCCGACGCCCACGCGCCGAGATCAATGAGCTTGCAGCGTTCGGTACAGAACGGCCGCCAGGGCGAAGCTTCCGACCATTCGACCGGGCGATTGCAAGTGGGGCAGGGGACGGTGGGCATATCGAAGAGGCTAGCTGGACGATTCGCCGCTGGCAAACCTGCCAGGACGCGAAGTGAGCAGGGGCAGTTGCCCTTCCTTCTCGGTTCGGCTCTGACCAGCTAGCCAGCAAACCAGTTTGCCAGCGCCCCCTTTTTGTCAGCCCAGTTTGCCAGCGCCCCTTCTTGCTCTCTCTACTCTGGCCAGCTACCCAGCAGACCAATTGGCCAGCGCCCCCTCTTAATCATGTACAGGTCGTGAGCAGGAATTTCACATCGTCTGTCGCCTGCACGGGACGGGTGTTCACATCAGTCGTGGTCAGAAAACGGATGCTGCAGCGATGATGGCTGCCGCTGATTTCCGGGAACAGGGGTGAGCGTGGCGGAAGCGTGATGCGCAGCAGCTGGCAGGGATTCTCACGCTCGAATGCCAGTTGAAAGCTCCCGCCGACGGCGACTTCGGGACGCGGGCGGGCTGCCTCGCGCGTCAGCCACAACAGTTCGGTCACCGCGTCGCAAAGTGGTCGAATCGTGGACATCCAGCCGTTGAAGGTTTCCGCCCGTGTCTCGAAGGGCTGATCCAGCCAGTGGCGATAGTCAGGAAGATCGAACTCGCAGGTTCCACCGGGGATCGCACTGCGATGCTTGATCGCGTTGAGAAACTCCGAATCCCGCAGGCGCTGCATGAACATCGCGCCGGCACTGTTCAGTTCGGTGCGCAGACGGGCGAGATTGGACAGCACCGCCTTGAGCCGCCCGCCATCCACCCCGGGACGCGCGCCGTACTCGTGCATGACTGCCATCTGTCGCTCGAGTTCCTTCAGGACTTCGCTGCGGATATCTCCTCGGGCCGTGATGGCAAGAATCTCGAGCAGCGATCCGACGGCCGCGCGCGTGGACCAGGAATCCGCGCGTTCCTCATGGTAGAGAGCCTGTTGATACAGGAAATCCAGCCGCAGAAAGGTCCGCATGCGCTCATTGAGCGGTTGTTCGAAGACTGCGGGTGCCGCGTTCTCGACGGCTTTGGGCTCTGCGGAGGTCATCGCCAGATTGTGAAGCAGTTGGCGAAACGAAGAAAGCTGCGAGTGAGCACTGCAACGAAACCGCTCGGATCCGGCAGCACTGCCGTGCTGATTGTTACCGTCGTTGCGCCAGCAATGCGTAATTGCGGTGAAGCGTCGCAACGAACTGCTCAAGATCCTCCAGGGTTCCCGTATTGACGATGACGTCGTCGGCCGCCTCCAGCCGCTGCTCGCGGCTCGCCTGCGCGGCCAGGATCTGCTGTGCCTGTTCGGCACTGGTCCCATCCCGCGACATGAGGCGTCGGAGCTGATCTTCAGCCGGACAATCCACCACCAGCACCCGATCGTAGTCGCCCGTGCGACCGCCCTCGACCAACAGGGGAATCACGTGAATCTGATAAGCGCCACCGGCCAGTGCGGCGCGACGCGCGAGTTCTTCGCGGATGGCCGGATGAGTGATCGCCTCCAGCCGCCGACGCTCGTCGCTGTCGGCGAAAACACGTTGGCGCAGCCGACGCCGATCGAGCGCACCCCTGGCATCCAGCACGTCCCGACCGAAGGTTTCCAGGATCCGGGCGAATGCCGGTGTGCCGGGCTCGACGACATCCCGGGCAATCTGGTCCGTATCCAGTACCGGCACGCCCTGCCGTGCGAACAGGTCAGCAACGGCCGTCTTGCCGCTTGCAATGCCGCCGGTGAGAGCGATGAGCAGCGGACGTGGATCAGAGTCTGCAGGGGTCATGACACTTCGGCTCCTTGCTGGTTGTCATCTCCATCATGCCCCGGGATGGCTTCAGCGAAAACCGCTCATGCGCAGGTAGGTGCCGACCAGTTCGTCACCCCACATCAGGGCGATCCATCCCGCGGTGGCCAGGTAGGGACCGAAAGGAATGGGGATGTTGCGATCCCGACCGCGGACGACGATAAGCGCGATGCCCACCACTGCACCCGTCAGCGCTGACAAAAGGATGATGGGCAGCAGCATTTTCCAGCCGAGCCACGCGCCCAGCGCCGCAAGCAATTTGAAATCGCCGTAACCCATTCCTTCCTTGCCCGTAAGCAGCTTGAACAACCGGTAGACGCTCCAGAGACTGAGGTAGCCCGCGGCTGCACCGATGATGCTGGCTTTCATCGTCACCGGCAGGCCGAGTACCGGATCGGGCCCGGCAATGCTGAGCAGCAAACCGATCCACATGAGCGGCAGCGTCATGTTGTCAGGCAGCAATTGCGTGTCGAAGTCGATCACTGTCAGCGCGATCAGAAACCACGTCAGCAGCAGCGCCGCGCCGGTGTACCAGTGGAAGCCAAACTTCCAGGCCACGGCTGCCGAAAGCACCGCGGTTACCAGTTCGACGATGGGATAACGAATCGAAATCTTCGTTCCGCACTTCGCACACTTGCCGCGAAGGAACAGATAACTGATCACCGGAACATTCTGCGCTGCGGTGATCAAGGCACCGCACTTCGGACAGGCGGAGCGGGGGACGACGAGGTTATAGGGGGAGGCCGGAGGCTGCAGGCTGGAGGTTGGAGGCTGGCGGTCAGAAGGGTGCGGCGAGTGCCGCGCTTCCGCGCCGTCCGCTGTCCGCTGTCCGCCGTTCACCTCTTCATGCCGCTCCGCTGTCCGCTGTCCGCCGTCCGCTTCTTCGAGTATCTGCCGCGCCTGAGTACGCCATTCACGCTCCAGCATGATGGGAACGCGATGGATCACGACATTGAGAAAACTGCCCACCAGCAGACTGAAAACGAAGACCAGCACCGTCCATGCCGTAGTGGACGTGGCCACGAGAGCGATCAGTTCACCGAAAAGATCCTGCATGCTGATTCCTGCTGCTCACTCGCGCGCGAGCGTTCTCCACAAGAAAACGCCGCGCAGTGCGCGGCGTTGAAGGCCCCATGCCGTTAACTTGTTCCGAGCCGACGATTCGTCGCGGCTCGCGATTTCCTACACCACCGCGCCGAGCTTGAAGATCGGCAGATACATTGCGATCACCAGACCGCCTACCAACACGCCCAGGATCGCCATGATCAACGGCTCGAGCAGGGAACTCATGGCGTCTACTGCGGCATCGACGTCCGCCTCATAGAAGTCGGCGACTTTGGCGGCCATTTGATCCAGCGAACCTGACTCTTCGCCGACGGCGATCATCTGGATAACCATATTCGGAAACAGCCCGGTGCTTTCCATGCAGCGCTGCAGTCGCATACCCGTCGAAACTTCGTCGCGAATTCGCAGTGTGGCTTCTTCGTAGACGATGTTGCCGGTGGCACCAGCCACAGAGGTGAGAGCTTCAACCAAGGGCACACCGGCGGCGAACATTGTGGACAGCGTGCGCGCGTACCTGGCAATGGCTGCCTTGACCATAATGGGGCCGATGACTGGTGCCTTAAGCAGCATGCGATCCAGCGCGCGCCGCATCGATCGGGAACGCTTCTTGAAATAGAAGAAGGCATAGCCGGCACCACCGGCAATAATGCCCAGCCACCATCCCTGATCCTGTACGAATCGGGACAGATTGATGACCATC
>DASTRD010000228.1:0-17688 GCA_035761425.1 Povalibacter sp. | reverse complement strand
ACGCCGATGCCCACGCTCACACTTCGTCCCTCGCCGGTCTCTCAGGCGCCGTCAGGAATTTCCGGTTCGACGAGCTGTGCCAGCAGGGTCAGCGATTCCTGCCAGCCCATGTAGCACGCTTCGGCCGGAATGGCGTTCGGGATGCCTTCCTGCGTGACGTTGAGTTCGGTGCCGCACCACACCTCGCGGATCTCGATGGTGGTGACCATCTCGCCCGGCAGCCCGGGGTTGTCGAAGCTGTCGGTGTGACGGATGCGCTGGTTGGGCACGAGTTCGAGGAACTTGCCGCCGAACGAGTGGGCACTGCCCGTCGAAAAATTCGTGAATGACATCTTGTAGGTCCCGCCAACCCGGACATCGAGCTGATGGACCTTGCCGGTGAACCCGTGCGGCGGCAGCCACTTGACCATGGCCTCAGCATCCAGGAAGGCGCGATAGACGCGTTCGGCTTTGGCTCGCAGTACACGATGCAGGCGAATGGTATTGGGCATTGTTTTCTCCTTGAGGGAAAAGCTGGGTGAGTTCGTATTCAAGGACGGCGCAGCATGCCCATGTCCGACAGCCATTTGAACCTTCTGTCGCCGTGGTTGCATACATCGTTGTACTGCTTGCCTGTGCGCAGCCATCAGTGGCTATCATGAGTCCAGCTACTTCGCCGGAGCCCGCCGATGCCTCCCACCCGTCGCGAATTCATCGCCAGCAGCGGCGCCGCCGTTGCGCTCGCCGGTCTTTCCGCACGTGCTGCCGGCACTGATGGCAACGCTGCCGCCGAGGCGACACTCGCACAGATGACCGAGGAACTGCTGGTGGATTACCCGGAGACGGCAACGTCACTGGGAATCGACACGGGTGCGCGTGCCGGATTGAAATCGAAACTGGCGGATCGCTCGGCACAGGGCCAGAAGGATCTGGCGCAGCGCGTTGCCGCACGGCTGGCACGACTCAGGGCGATCGACACGAGCAGCCTGAGCAACGACACCCGCATCAATGTCGATGTCATGCGCACGGCACACGAATTTGCGAGCGAGGGATTCGAATTTCCGTACGGCGATGTGGCCTTCCTGAATCTGACCTGGTCATGGCGCAATGCGCCCTATGTGGTCGCACAGAACACCGGCGCGTTTCTCGAGATCCCGGGCCTGCTCGCCGAACAGCACACCATCGAGAATGCCGCGGATGCGGATGCCTATCTCGCGCGCCTCGAGGCGTACGCCGGACAACTCGATGGCGAGACCGGACGGTTGCACGCGGCAGCCGCACAAGGCGTCATCGCACCGGACTTCCTGCTCGACAAGACGCTGAATCAGCTGCGTCTGGCACGTGGCGGCACCATTGCCGATTGGTCACTCGTCACCTCGCTGACCAATCGCACACGCACGATGTCCGGCGACTACGCCGCGCGCGCCACGAAGATTGCCACCGGCAAGATTGCTCCGGCGCTCGACCGGCAGATCGCCGAACTGGAAGCCCATCGTCGGTGTGCCAACGGCGATGCGGGCGTCTGGAAGCTGCCGCAGGGCGATGCCTATTACACGTGGGCGCTCGCAGCAGGCACCACCACGCGCATGACACCGGAAGAGATTCATGCGCGCGGTCAGGAAGAGCTGCGTGAGTTGCAGTCGCGAATGGACGCCATCCTGAAAAAGCAGGGCATGTCGCAGGGAACCGTTGGCGAACGTATGACCGCGCTTGGCAAGCAGGAGCGCTTTCGTTTTGCGGACAGCGACGCGGGTCGCGCAAAGCTGATGGCCTATCTGAACGAACGCGTTGCCGACATGCGCACCCGCTTGCCGCGCGCGTTCGCAACGCTGGTGCCCGGCAAGCTGGAGATCAAGCGCATGCCGCCGGAAGTCGAACCGGGCGCGCCGGGCGCCTACGGCGGAGCGGGCACCATCGATGGCAAGGTGCCGGGGAAATTCTGGATCAACCTGCACACGATGAATGTGTGGACGACCTACAACCTGCCGACGCTCGTTTATCACGAATCCATTCCGGGTCACGTCTGGCAGGGCGAATACACCTTCAACATGCCGCTGTGTCGTTCGGTGCTCGCCTTCAACGCCTACTCGGAAGGCTGGGCACTGTACGCCGAGCAGCTCGCCGACGAGCTGGGCGTCTATGACGACGATCCATTCGGTCGACTCGGCTACCTGCAGTCGATTGCGTTCCGCGCGTGCCGTCTCGTCGTCGACACCGGCCTGCACGCCAAACGCTGGAGTCGCGAACAGGCCATCCGGTGGTTCGCGTCCACGAATGGATCGAGCATCGAGGAAGTTACCAGCGAAGTGGATCGCTATTGCGCCTGGCCTGGCCAGGCCTGCGGCTACAAAGTCGGCCACAGCGAGATCAACCGGCTGCGCACCAAGGCGCAGCAGGCATCAGGCAAGCACTTCGACCTGCGTCAGTTCGACGACGTCATCGTCAAGAGCGGCGGCGTCCCGATGGTGACGCTCGCCCGCGTCGTGGATGCGTTCATCGACCGCACCCGCAACGCAGAAAGACAGGATCACCGATAGAGGTCTGACAGCGGTCGGCTGGCCAACTGGTCTGCTGGTCGGCTGGCCAGAGAAGAATCTCACTCTGACCGGCAAACCGGCAAACCGGTAGACCAGCAGCCAGTCGCCAGCTATCCCCTATTGCCACGACCCATAAGTCGGATTCGGCAGCGCGAAATAGCGTGTCCCGAAATTCTTCGGGTCTCCGATCTGCTGCTGACTGAGTTCCGGGAAGTCCTGGATGTTGTCGCCGACCCACATGATTACATTGAGTGGCGGCGTGCCGTTGATGACGGACTGGAAGCGCGGGTTCTTGTTGCTGTCCTGCGTGGCCTTGCACAGGATGCGGTCGTAACGGACACCGACCGCGTGCAGATTCTGTTCGGTGACAGGACACTGGCTCTGCTCGCGATTCGTCACCAGCACCACGTGGCCGTGCAGCTCATCGATGACCACGTCGATGAATTCCCTGGCCCCGGGCAGCAGCGGCGCATTGCCTTCGAGGATCCAGGCGTTCCACGTGGGCATCGTGTAGCGCTTGCCCTTCTTCGCCAAATCCATGTTGTAAACGGACGTATCCAGGATCGTGTCGTCCACGTCCAGGATGACTCCCCAGCTGCCGGGCTGCAGGCCGGCCGACAGGGAACGCGCCGATGTCGTCGCCTGCGCATACACCTCATGAAAAATTGCCCACCGTTCCGCGGATGTGGACGCCCAGAGAATTTCATTGGGAATGGTCGTTGCACAACCGGCGAGCACCATGCAGACCATCAACCACAGATTACGCATGTTCGATCCCTCGAATGGCCAGATGACCCCGCGATTCTAGCGTGCGATCCCGGCGCAGCGCTGCATGTCGACGCCCGGCAGTGCGCCCTGCCCCAGCAGCCGCAGATTGATGCGGGCGCGGTAGTCCTGCGGATCGAGGTCGATGGAGCGCCGGAACTCCCCGGCAGCCTCATCGATCCGGCACTCGAGCGCGTATGCCATGCCCAGATTGTTGTGTGCGCGTGCACTGTATGGGTTGCGCCCGGCCGTGTCCTGCCAGAACGAAATCTCGGTGACATAGACTCTGTTGCGCAACACCGTGGCGTGCGCGAGCAGCGCCAGCAGAAGAACCGCTCCTGCATACGTCAACCAGTGTGGGTGCAGGCGCCACGCGCTGATCCCGATCCCGAGCGCCCATGCCGGCCCGATCAGCGCGAGATAGAGCTGGCGGTCGTTGGCTACGTCGAGTCGCGGCAGCAACGAGTTGGTCGGGGCCAGCCACAACAGGAACCAGAGCACGGCGAATGCGATCACGGGTGCACGTCGCACGTTCGACAGCGCCAGGACCAGTGCGGCAGCCCAGGTCACGCAGAGGATAATGCTCGCGAGATCCGCGTGCTCGACCACCGGCAGTTGCGGATCGGCATTCGCGTGATGGATGCGCAGAAGCTGTCCGCACAGATACACAAGCGCATGTGCCTGCGTGAGCAGGTTCGTCCCGATCGGGCGCGTGTCGAGACTGACCTGCAGCAGGTGCCGGTAGGTGGGAAACAGGCAGGCAATCACCGCCATGAGTACGGCGAGCATCAGTACCGGCGACAGGCGCCGCAGCGTGTCGCGCACCGGCAGATCCGCCGAATACAGCCACAGCGCGAGCGGCAATACCAGGGCGACTTCCTTGGTCGCAACGGCGGCGATGAACGCCAGACCGCAGCCGATGAGCCACCGCACGGCATGCGGGCCATGCTCACTGTTCAGCGATCTTGCCCAGCAATACAGGCTCAGCAGACAAAACAGCGCCATCAGCGAACTGGAACGACCGGAGATGTAAGTGACGGCTTCGGTCTGCACCGGATGCAGCGCGAACAACGAGGCGGCAACCAGCGCAGCAAATGCAGCTCGTCCTTGCGTCAGTCCGATACGCCGGCCGCGCTCGCGCAGCAGCCAGCACACCAGCACCGCATTCGTGGCATGGATCAGCACATTGACGAGGCGAAATCCCGCCGGATGCTCGCTGACCGCAAAGTTCAGTGCGTAACTGAGCTTGAGGAGCGGACGGATTCCGGGCATCGACTGCCACCACGCGGCGAGCGAGTGCACGCGTGGGTTATTGACGATCACGTTCCAGTCGTCGAACTGGAATTGACTGCCAAGCGAAGGCCACCACAGGACGCAGATTGCCAGCGCCGGCAGGGCCATGGCCCAGCGGCTTCGGATCCACCGCTCAGCGCGCGATGGCGTCGAACGCATCGTTGATCATTCCGTGCGACAGCCACCAGCGTTGCGTGCCGCCCAGCATGATCAGCCACACGTCGTGACCGCCACGTTGCACGTACGCAATCAGACACTGACCCGCCTGCGTCGTGTAGCCGGTCTTCATTCCCAGCGTGCCTTCGAGCCTGCCGAGCAGCTGATTGGTGGAGGCGAATCTCACACTGCGCCCGCCGCGGGTCGTGAGTTGTGCTTCGGGTGTGGCGGTGAGTCGTGCCAGCAGTGGGACTGCTCGCGCCGCCTGCGCGAGGATGAACAGATCCTGCACGGTGCTGTACTGCCCCGGTGCGTCGAACCCGCAGGGATCCACGAAGTGGGAATGTTGCATGCCGAGCGCGGCCGCTCGTTCATTCATTCTCGCCGCGAACGCGGTCGGGTCCTGTTCGACACTTTCCGCCAATGCGCGGCACGCGTCGTTCGCCGAACGGATGAGCATCGCGGCAAGCGCGGCGCCCGCCGTGATCTGTTCGCCAGCACGCAGGCCGATCTTTGCGGGCGGAACCGCCGCCGCATGCGCACTGATCGTGATCCATCGATCGGCATTCCAGTGCGCATCGAGCACGACCAGTGCAGTGAGCAGCTTCACCAGCGACGCTGGCTGGAGGCGCTCATCGACATCGCGCTCCCACAACACCTTGCCGTCGCGCACCATCAGGTAGCTGCGCGCCGCGTGCGGATAGGGATCGGGAACCGTTGCCTGTGCGGAAGAGGCGAGCACCAACAGCACTGCGCCGATCAGGGAGACGATGCTCCCGGATCGGCGCATGACCAGGAGGCTCCTGGTGGAAACGCTCAAGTTACTTCAGTTGCCCAACAGACCGCCGAGCGCCTTCTTGCCCTTGCCGAACAATCCCTTCGCCTTGCCGGTGGGCGTCTGATCCTCGGCGCGTGCCTGCTCGCTGGCGAAGTTCGAGCAGAACTCACGATAGCGATCGCTGATCGAGGTATAGCTGCGGCCGGCACACTGGGCCTGCGCCAGTGCCGTGGCCTGAACGGGGCATTCGGCTGCCAGGAACTTCCATTTGCCATTCGGTTCCGCGGTATTGCAGAGCTGAGCACGAACGTCATCCGCCTTGAACCCGCACAGCTCTTCCGCGTCCAGCAACGGATGAGTGCCTTCGGCGCGTCTGCCCTGCGCATTCGCCTGCGTCAGCGACAGCCTCTGGAAGTTGTCATGTTTCTGAACAGCGGCGCAGAACACCTTGCGATCTTCGGGATCGGTGCATTGGGTTTTGAAGACTGCGGGGGTGCTGGCTTCGGCAGCGAACCGATGACACTGCTCCGCCATGATCTTCTGGCTCTGCGCCATCTGCGCTTCCGCCTGCGCCTGCATCTTCTTTGCCTGGAAGTTGATCTCGCCGCCATCGCAGGCGCCGATCTTGCGACCTTCCATGTTCATGGTCATCGTTTCGCCCTGCGTACTCACGAGCATCTTTCCCTGATAGTGATCGGGACCCAGGTAGGTGAATTCTCCCGAGCCTTCCATCGACTCCTTGCCGGTGCAGCGCATCTTGAAGCGCTGCGTATTGCCGGTACGGGAGATGTCATACACCTCGCAGTTCTTGTCCTGCTTCACCGGAACCGACTCATCGCCGGGTTCCTTGCAGATTTCCGAACTCATGGCGGGCATGGTCATACCGGACATCTGCATGGAAGAGGTGATCTTCCATTTCTCGCCAGGTGGATTCTGGGCAAGCGCCAGGGAAGTGCCGGCGCAGAGCAACAGCAGCGCGTTTCGCAGGTATCGCATGATTGATCCGATATTGTTGGTTCAGGACCGGGGATCGGCCCGCAAAGTTTAGCTCAGAACCGTACGCCGGCCGCACTGGCCGAATGTGCATTCGGTCACGGGCAGCAGATCAGTCGCCCGTCGGCCGTGGCGGTCCGATCAGGGCGGTATGACGCACGCGCCGACCGAACTGCGCCAGGATGGTGAACATGCGCCGCCGGGGCAGCCCGTAGGCCCGCAGCGCCACGTACAGGGCGAGCAGGAAACTGACCCCGAGATTGAAAACGAACGTGACGGCAACACCGGCCAGCGCCTGCCAGAGCAGGCCATCCTGATACCAGTCATCCCCCAGGGAGGCGACCCCCAGCATCAGCTTGCCGGTACTGAGCGTTACGTGCCGTACGTCGAGCGGAAGGCCGAAAAATTCACCCAGGACCGGGGTCATGCCGAGCAGCAATCCGAGCGCAATGTTCGTCCCGGCGTCGGCGATGCGTCGCGACCAGATCCCTGCAAGCCGCGCCATGTGCTGCCAGCCGATCAGCCGGCCAAGCGGATGATCGGCTATGCCCTGCGGAATGCGGTGATAGACGGACCAGTTGTCCAGCAGACCCCCGGCCATGCTGGCGAGCCACAGCAGCACTCCGGTGAGCGAGGCGTAGACGATGGTGCCGCTGCGCAGAGGCACCAGGTCCTCATAGGTATGGCGCGCCTGCGCTGGGTCCAGATACGGCGTTGTATGCACTACGGACCAGACACTCGATATCGCAAAAGCCGTGAGGGAGACCAGCACCAGATTGCTCAGGGTCGCTGCAAGCTGCGAACGCAGGATGTGCGTGGCCAGTTGGGCAGTCTCGTCTACGCTGGTGGTGGCATCCGGAGTCCGGACGATGTCCGCCACTGTCGCACCGAACATGGCGGGCTGTTTGGTGGCCAGAATCAATCCCAGCGCCTGCATGAACAGGAATCCGCCGATGTAGACGGCACTCAGCATCAGGCCTTCGACGAAGGGTGCGAAAGCCGCTTCCAGCACAGGAAACTTCATGGCCCCGATGCAGCTCGCCACGATTCCGCCGCCGGCCGCCGCCACCCAGATATGCCGATACTCCGCGCCGGTGCGAGCCACGTAGTGGCCGCCGCCCTCGCCGGTACGCTCCACCACCTTGCGACCCAGCAGCCCGGTGGTGTCGCGCAACAACTGCCGCACGCTGCGATCGCGTTGCGCGGCGCGAATCAGTCGCGCAAGAAATTCATGTACCCGCAGCGCGAAAGTCTGCAGATCGCGCGCCTCGACGATGGCGATCATCTGCTCCATGCGCACCAGACAGCGCTCGATCATCTCGATGCTGTAGACAATGTCGACACTGACGCCGCTGGACTCGATGCGACGCAGGACTTCGCCGACTTCCTCACGACACGCGGCGACGAGTTCGCGGCAACGCGCGCCAACGGCGGGGTCGTGTCCGGACTGGGCCCATTGCTGAGCCAGCTCGTCGATGCACTGAGCAATCTGAAAAAAAGGTGACTGCGCCACGCGGCGCGGCGGGCAACGTTCGCGCACTTTCTCGTGCAGGCCGAACGCCCGCACACGCGTGCCCAGCAGGCGCAATCCATCCGCGAAATCCGCCCTCACGGCGGTCACCAGATCGGGCCGGTCTTCGGGCATCACGAGTGCGACCAGCCTGCCGAACAGCGCCGGTGGCATGGCTGCCATGCGTCTTGCCTCATCGGCATGGCGAAAGAGCCGCAGACAGATATGCCCCAGGTCGTAGTCCTCACGTGGGCGCGGCAGGATCCGCGCGATCAAACGATCGGTCGCCTCCGCAAGGAAGCCGCGGCCCGAAGGCAGGCCTGCCGTGCCGATCAGATTGGTGGCACTGGTATCTGCGAGGATTTCATCGATGTTGGCCTTCAGCACGGCGCGGACCGCGGGACTGCGCTCGCACAGGTCGATCAACAGCGTGAACCGGTAAAACTGCGGCGAATCATTGCCGATCGGGACACCAGGCAAAGGGCGCGTGCGCCGCGTCCAGACGATGAGGTCATGCAATGCGTCGACGCGATCATCGAGCGAAGTCGCAGCCTGCATCGCCTGGAGAATGGCGCACAGCCGGACGATCCCGGATGAAGCGGCTGCCTCGCCCAGCATTGCGCTGAGTTCCTGCTGAATGCCCGGCCGCTCGGAGGGCGTACGCTCGGACGCGTTCGTTGAATGGGTTCGATCGTGCATGCAGTCGGCAGCGGCCAGTGTCCTGGTCGACACTACCATGACCCGCGACATGCTCACATCCGCGCGACTATGATCGCCGTCTCCTCACACCATTCGACAGCGTCATGATCTGCACTCTTCGTCGTCCGGCGCTGCTGCTGCTCAACGCGGCGGCAGCCAGTCTCCTCCTCGCGGGCGCGGCATCCGGCGAACCACGCGTGATACGGATGTCAGAACCTGCGACAGTCGCGACCAGCGACATGCACGTGGTCGGACGAACGCTCACGCTCGCCGATGGTTCACTGCGCCATCAATGGCCGGGGCTGTACTTCGAGTCGGCTTTCGAAGGCCGCAGCATCGACTTCACCGTCGGCCGGGGTGACGTCATCCTGAACATACTCATCGACGGCAAGCCTGTCGGCACCCTGAGCAAGCCGGCTGCCGGTCGGTATCGCGTAGCCGATCTGCCGCGCGGCAAACACCTGGCGCGCGTTGCAGTCCTGACGGAAAGTCAGGCCGGCCCCAACGAGTTCGGTGGATTCACCATACCGGAAGGCAAACCGCTTGCAGCTCCGCGGCGCGAACGCCAGATCGAATTCATCGGCGACTCACACACCGTGGGGTATGGCAACACCTCCACCACGCGCGAATGCACCGAGGCCGAGGTATGGGCGACGACTGACAACACCCGCGCATTCGGGCCGACCACTGCACGGCATTTCGATGCGGACTATCGCATCAACGCCATCTCGGGTCGTGGCATCGTCCGCAACTACAATGGCTTCGCCGCCGACACGCTGCCGCAGGCGTATCCGTTTGCACTGTTCGATCATTCGGCCCGGGCCGACGATGCCGCATGGCACCCGCAGGTGATCGTCATTTCGCTGGGGACCAACGATTTCTCCACGCCCTTGCACGATGGCGAACGCTGGGCAAGCCGTGAAGCATTGCATGCCGACTATGAAGCGACGTACGTGCGCTTCGTTCAGCAGTTGCGTGCCGCCCAGCCGCAGGCGTTTTTCATTCTCTGGGCGACCGACATGGCTGAGGGTGAAATCCAGGCGGAGGTGCGCAAGGTGGTGGAGCAACTGCGGACGGCGGGTGAGGAACGCATCGCGTTCGTTCCGGTGAACGGGCTTGCCATGACGGGCTGCCATTGGCATCCGTCCGTTGCAGATGACGACGTGATTGCCGCGAAGCTCACCGCCTTCATCGACAGCAGGAAGCAACTCTGGCAGTGACCTCCCGGCCGTGACGCGGGTTCGACGGACGTCGAACCCGCATCTTTGATCGACGATCAGGTGCTGGCTGCGAGTACCAGTGCCCGACGCTGTCGCTGCCACGGCGCCGGACGCGGGTTGAAGCCCGCAGGCACTTCAAATCCCTTCAGGCGTGCAGCGCGTTCCACCGGATGCTCGACCGGCTCAATGTTGAGCACCCAGCGCGCCGCGCGATACAGAAACCGCATGAACGTCAGCGTGAGCAATGCTTCACCGAACGTCACGAGGAATGCCAGCAACGGGTTGTAGAGTCTGGCACGGGCTGACGCCTTGAGCTTGGCACGCTCGCGGGCGATTTCGATGCTGTCGTAGAAACTGGGAATGACCAGCAGCGTCAGCAGCGTCGAAGTGATCGTGCCGCCGATGATGGCCACCGCCATCGGCCGATAGAACTCGCCGCCCTCGCCCATGCCGATGGCCACCGGCGTCATGCCGGCGATGAGCGCAAACGTAGTCATCAGGATCGGACGCAGACGGACGCGACCGGCGTGCATCAGCGCTTCTTCGCGATCGACGCCCTGTTCTTCTTCCTTGCGCGCGCAATCGAGCAACAGGATGGCGTTCTTGGCCACCAGACCCATCAGCATGATGATGCCGATGAAGCTCATGAGATTGAGCGTTCCGCCTGTGACCATCAATGCCAGCACCACGCCGATGAGCGACAGCGGCAATGACAGCATCACCGGTACCGGTGCCGTGAAAGAACCGAACTGCATCACCAGCACCAGGTACATCACGCCGATGCCCATGATCAGTGCGGTGAACATTTCGCTGAACACTTCCTCCTGATCGCGCGATGCGCCACCCAGAGACAGGCCGTAGCCGGTCGGGAAATCGATGGCCTTGGCGATCTTCATGGCATCCGCCGTCACTTCACCCGCCGCGCGTCCTTCGACGTTCGCCGAGACAGTGACCGTACGCTTGCCATCCAGGTGCTGGATCTGCGCCGGACCCTTGTCCAGGGTGATGGTCGCGATCTGCTCCAGCGGCACCATCATGTCCGTGCCGGCCACGGAGATCGGCAGGTGCTCGATGTTCGCCGCGTCCAGGCGATCTTCCGGTCGCAGGCGCACAGCGACGTCGCGTGACTCACCGGAAGGATCGATCCAGTCGCCGACCTCGACGCCCGCGAACGCAACGCGCAGCGCCTGCGCCGCATCGTTCATGGAGATGCCCAGTTCGTTGGCGAGACCGCGATCGAGTTCGATGCGCAGCTCGTCCTTCGGATCCTGTTCGGACAGACCGACGTCGACGGCACCGGGAATGGCGCGCACTTTGTCCATGAAGTCGTTGGTGATCTCCATCAGCTTGCGCGAATCGGCACCGTAGAACTGGATCTGCACCGGCTTCTGCGCGCCGTTGTTGAGATCGTCGAGCACCACGTACTCGGCGCCCACCAGACGTTTGAGATCGTTGCGCAACTGTGTGGCAATCGCGAACGACGAGCGCTTGCGTTCGCGCTTCTTGCCCAGGTCGACGTACACGCGACCGCCGCCCGGCGTCACGCGTGTGTCGGTCGCCTTGGTCTCCGGAATCTGACGTGCCAGCTCCGCGGCCTTTTCCACCTTGTCGCGCGCGTACTCGAGACTGGTGCTGGAAGGCGTGCGCACTTCGACGGCGATGGTGCCGTAATCCGACTTGGGCAGGAACTCGCTGCCGCCGACGGTTGCCTGCAACAGCAGGGCGACGACCAGTGCCGTGACGGCAAACCCCGCCATCCATTTGCGATGGTGCAGAGCCCAGGAAATCACCTTGCCATAGCGATCGGCCTGGTGATCGAACCAGACGTTGAATCGCTGCAGATACCGGCCGAGGCCGCTGCGCTCGCTGTGCGCGTAGCCGGGCGGATCGCCCCAGTACGCCGACAGCATGGGATCGAGGGTGAAGGAGACCAGCAGCGAGACCAGCACCGATGCCGCGACTGTGACCGCAAAGGGCCGGAACCACTCACCGGCACCGCCACCCATGAATGCCACAGGCACGAACACGGCCACGATGGACATGGTCGTTGCCGTGACGGCAAGCCCGATCTCGGCGGTACCCCGCCGGGCAGCCGTGACGCGATCTTCGCCGCGTTCCATATGCCGCACGATGTTCTCGCGCACCACGATGGCGTCGTCGATCAGCACGCCGATGGCGAGCGACAGGCCCAGCAGCGTCATGAAGTTCAGTGTGAAACCGCACAGCCACACCGCGATGAACGCCGCGATGGCCGAAGTCGGCAGCGACAGACTGGTGATGAGCGTGGAGCGCCAGGAATTCAGGAATGCGTACACCACGAAAATGGTGAGGCCGGCGCCGAAGATCAGCGCTTCGATGACGTTGTGCAGCGAACTGGCCGCATCTTCACCGCCGTCCATGGTGACTTCGAGTTTCGTGCCTTGCGGCAATGTCTTGTTGATCTCGTCGACTTCCTTGCGGATGCGCTCGGCAACACTGACAGTGCTTGCCTCACGCGAGCGCACCACGGACAACCCGACGTTGGGGTGAGCATTGCGCAGGCTGTAGCTGCCGGGCTCGGCAAACCCGTCCTTTACCGTCGCAACCTGGCCAAGACGCACGATGGTGTCGCCCTGCCGTTTCACCACGACATCGTTGAATTCCACCGGCGATTCGATGCGTCCGACCAGCCGGATGTTCTGCTCGTCGATGCTGCCTTTGACGCGCCCGACCGGAGCAGTGGTGTTCTGCGCGCGCAGCGCATTGACCACATCGCTGACCGACACGTTGAACTCACGCAGCTTCTCGGCATGCAGCAGCACCGACAGCTCGCGGTTCAGCGAGCCGTTGACGTCGACCACCGCAACGCCATCGATGCCGCGTATCCGGTCCGCCAGCACGTCTTCGGCCAGTCGCGAGATTTCCGCATGGCTCTGCGTCGTCGAGGACAACGCCAGATTCATGATCGGTTGCTGGGAAGGATCGATGCGCTCGAGTACGGGCTCGCGCATTTCCAGCGGCAGCTTGTAGCGCACCGAGGCGATGGCATTGCGGATCTCGTCCGCCGCCGCCGACATGTCCTTCTTGAAATCGAAAATGATGATGATGAGGCCGTTGCTCTCCTGCGAGCGCGAGCGCAATTCGTAGACCTGCGGAATGCTCTGCAGCGCCTTCTCGACCCGGTTGATGATTTCGCGCTCCACCGTTTCCGGCGATGCACCGGGGTACGGGAAGTTCACCACCATCACCGGCTGCTGGACGTCGGGAATCTGATTGACGCGCAGATTCTTCAGCGCCAGCAGACCCAGGCACATGAGCACGATGATCATTGCAACCGTGGTGACCGGTTGCTTGATGCTGAAGTCTGAGAGAAACATGGATTACTTCTCCGCGGTCATGGTCGCCGCAGATGCACCCATCGACAGCTGCGCGGGCTGGCCGTCCTTGAGCGTGGAACCGGGGTAATGCAGGATCTCGTCGCCTTCGGCGAGACCGTTCTTCACGGCGTACTGGCCAGTTCGCGAATCGCGCACTCCCAGATCGAGCTTCACTTTCTGCACGGTGCCGTTGGCCAGCCGCCAGGCATAGGAGTCATCGCCTTCATGCACGACCGCGGCAAGCGGCACAGTGAGCGTGCGCGTGCTGCCCGTTTCGACACGTCCTTCCGCATACAGACCGGCCACGGCGGGCTTCTTCGCGTCCTCGTCGAAACGCACCAGCACTTCGACCTGACGGGTAGCCGCGTTGGCTGTCGGATTCACCCGAGTCACTGTCCCGGTGAAGGATCTGTCGGCAAAACCGTGAATGCGGAAATCGACCTTCTGGCCGGCGGCAACCTCACCGACGCTGTCGGCCGAGATACGTCCTTCGAAGCGCATGCTGGTCGGGTCAATGACCTTCATCAGCTCCTTGCCCACCGCGGCCGTGTCGCCCGCCGACACCTTGCGGTCGCTGACGATGCCATCGAACGGTGCGCGCACTTCAGTGCGCTCGAGCTGCTGTCTGGCGCTGACTTCGCGCGTGCGCGCCGCTTCGCGATCGCTCTGCGCGCTGTTGCGCTGAATCTCGGCATCTTCGAGCTGCTGCGTGGCGATCATTCCTTCCGCGCGCAGCTTCGCCATGCGCTGATACTGGCGTTCGGCCTGCTCATAAGCCTGGGTCGCGGCACGCAGGGATGCTTCAGCGGAGGTCAGGCTGTCGCGAATGGCGGTCTGATCGAGCCGCACCAGCAGATCGCCGCGGCGGACCGGGTCGCCGTTTTCCTTCAGCACTGCGATGACGACCGCCGACACCTCGGCGCGCAGATCTGCACGACGCTCCGCTTCGATCGAACCGGTGATGGATGGTCCGGAAGCAAGCGCACTGTTGCGCACCGTCACCAGATCCTCGGATGAAATCAGCAGCGGCGCGGCCGCAGCCTGATCCGGCGTGCTGCCCGCACCTTTCTGGCAGCCCGAAATGCCGAGGACTGAAAACGCGAGGACTACCGCCGTACCGGCACGGCAGACGGTTCTGGTTCTGTTGATCACGCAGTATTCCCTTGGGGAGACCCGACTAATGACACACGAGCAGCCCGTAAGGTTGCAGTTGATGCGCAACCGAAGTGGATTTGTCTGCAGGGAGTCTGTTGCATCGGCCATCCGTACCGATTACGGCGCCAACGAACGAAGGAGCGGAAGTTTAGTCACCCGCCAGCTCGTTGGGAACGACTTTGCGATGGAGTGTGCGTTGCGCGATACAGACGGCAGGTCCGTTTCGGTATACAAGTTTCCCTGCTCGCGGCCGCCGGCATTTCCCTAGTTCGATCGGTCCACTCACGACCACGCGGTTGTCGTCTGGGGGACGGCCCTCTGCCCTGCCGGCCAACATCGGACCCTGCCATCGAACCAGCAGACGCACTGGTGGCGCTTGCGGGAAGGGTCTCCAGCCGCGGGGTGCGCCCCGGCGGGTCAGATCACTAACCTGCCCGGATCAGATCGTGAATACATATATATAGGTGGACACCCCGGTTCGAGGCGACCCCAGGCCCGCCAGGTCTGGCGACGGCTGCTCCTCCAGCGCGGTCCATGCAGCTGATGCAGGCGGCGATGGCTTTATGTCCCATGTAGTGCATCCCGGACGGGACAGGCTCATGCTTGCACATAAAGGAATAAAACAAGAGGGCGGGTGCGATGTCGCGAGCCTGGATTGCCATGGTGCTGGCTATTTTCGCCAGCGCAGAAGTACTGGCAGCCGACATGGAGATCTTCCATGCCGAACCGGTGTCGCTGCAATCCACGGGAGCCGTGCAAGGCAAGCCGCAGAACACTGTGCAGTTCACCGCTCTCGGACGGACGTTCCGCCTGCAGCTTGAAAGCAATGAGCAACTATTGCGACTGCTGCCGGCCGAGACACGCTCACGCCTGAACGCGGTTTCGCTGCGCCGAGGCACGTTGCAGGACGTTCCGCAGTCCTGGGTGCGCCTGACCGAGATCGATGGTACCTATCAGGGGGCCATCTGGGACGGAACAGAGCTGTACGTCATCGCACCGACACAAAGCATCGTGCCACATCTGTCGATGCCCATAACCGGCCAGAAGACCGGGACCGCAATCTACCGGTTGAATGACAGTCGCAGCGAAACAGCCGGCAAGATCTGCGCCGCCGACAGGCCACAGAATTTCCCTGCGAATGCCGGCACTACATACAAGCGCCTGCGCAATGAACTGCAGGCACTGGACGCGACCGCATCGCTCACCGAAATCCACGTCGCAATGATCGGCGACTTCGAATTCACTGCGGCCCACGGCTCGGGCGCGGTCATCGACATGGCGACTCGCGCAAGCCTCGTGGATGCGATCTTCACCAGTCAGTTGGGCGTGTCCGTGGTGCCCACCGATTTTGTGACCTACACAACCGATTCGGATCCCTTCACCAGCAGCAACTCGAACACGCTGCTCGACCAGCTGGCGAGCT
The DNA here is from genome assembly GCA_035761425.1 of Povalibacter sp. Taxonomy (GTDB): domain Bacteria; phylum Pseudomonadota; class Gammaproteobacteria; order Steroidobacterales; family Steroidobacteraceae; genus Steroidobacter. The sequence goes on along the minus strand of DASTRD010000228.1, from coordinate 1,824 downwards.
ATCGCAGCAACGATGCGACGATTCGCAGCCGCGGACTGGCTCATCTGCTTACCGGGCGTGAGCTCGACGGCAACATTATCGGCATCGGCAGGCTCAATGCCCTTTGCCAGCCGGGCGGCGTCTCGCTGAGCGAGGTTTCGTGGTTCGTCGATTCGGCGCTTGTGATGGCACACGAACTGGGTCACAACTTTGGCGCGCCTCACGATGGGGAAACGGGCTCCGCCTGCGTGTCCACTGCGCAGAGTTATCTGATGGCTCCCGAGCTCAACGGCAGCAGCACTTTTTCCAGTTGCAGCATCCAGCAGATGCGTCCTGCAATCGCTGCTGCAACATGCATCACACCCGTGCGGACACGCGATGTTGCCATCGACATTGCCGACGACGAGATCGAAGCGACCACCGGTCAGTCCATCGATGTAGTCGCCACGGTTTCCTCGCACGGCGAAGCCGCGGCCACCAACATCACAGTGACATCATCGGCGTCCTCCGCTCTGGATGTGTTCAGCGCGAGCATCGAAAACGGCCAGTGCATGATGTTCATCGATTCTCACGTCGCGTGCAGCCTGGAACAACTGGCACCGGGACAGCAGGCCGAACTCCGGATCCGGTATGGGGCGGGATCCATCTCGAACGGATTTCCACTGACACTCACGGCCGATTCGACCGGCGATGCCGACCCGGACAACAACACCGACAGCGTCACGATACGTGTCGGCAGCGGTTACCGCGTGGACGTCGAAGCACTGCCGCAGCCTCTGGAACTCGACGTCGGCTCAACTGCGGAACTGACCGTCAACATCACCTCCTCAGGAAGCTTCCCAGTTCCTGACGCGTACGTCTCCCTGCTGAGGGTCGGCACGAAGGTCCTGTCAGCCAGCGTGGATGGCGGCACCTGCACGGTCGACCGCGATTCGCTGACTTGCGCGCTGGGTACGTTGGAAACAAATACAGTGCGTCAACTCAGGATTTCGTTCACTACGACTCAGGTGGGTCAATACGACACGTTTCTGACACTGTCATCCTCCCCAGTCAGTCTCAATTACCGCAAGGACATTTCCATCACCTCGCTGGCGCTGCATGACATCGGCGTGACGCTGTCACCCACCTCGCAGCGGTTGACCATCGGCGATGTTGCATCGACGGACGTTGTCGTCAGGTCTTTCGGCAAGCTGCCCGTGGAAAACGTGCGCGTCCTGGTGTTCGGGGATACGACGTTGTCCGCCGAACCCACCATAGCGTCCGGAGTCGCCTGCACACAGAATGGAAGTTACTGGGCATGCGAACTCGGCACGATGTCAGCCGGCGATTCACGAGCGTTCACCGTCCTGAGCCGTGCCTCTGCTCCCGGCCGTGGTTCAATCCGCGTAATGCTGAACAACCCTACCACCGACGACTACGCCAACAACAACGCGCAAAGCACCTGGATCGACGCACGATTCGGCAGCGATCTGGCCGCACAGGCTGTGGGAACGTTCAACAGCGTCGAGCAACGCCAGGCGACCTTCAGCGGCTGGATCACTTCGCAGGGCAACGACCCGGCACACGATGCCACCGCGACGGTGACATTGCCGGAGGGATTCGTCGTTCATGAGGCCACGGCGGGAAGCCAACCGTGCGTCATCACGGATCACGTGGCTGCCTGCACGGTGGCGACCGTCGATGTGGACGCAAGTATTCCCATCACGGTCACTTACACCGCCACGACAGCAGGCAGTTACACCGGAACCCTGGAGGTAGCCGTCAACGGCGATGGCGATCTGCTCAACAACGCTGCATCGATCCCGCTGCATGTCGTTCCGGAAGTGGATGCAAAACTTTCGGTGC
>DASTRD010000227.1:0-8747 GCA_035761425.1 Povalibacter sp. | reverse complement strand
AAGACTTATCTGGTGCAGCTCGAAGGCGAAGCCACGCTCGATCGGCTCAAACAGTTACGCCGCGGCATCGAGTTGAACGATGGCAGAACACTGCCTGCCGCTGCCGAATGCATCGACGAACCTGCGTGGCTGTGGCCGCGTACGCCGCCGATCCGTTTCCGCAAGTCCATTCCGACCTGCTGGATCTCGCTCACGATCCGCGAAGGTCGCAATCGGCAGGTCCGCCGCATGACGGCTGCAGTCGGCCTGCCCACGTTGCGATTGATACGATGGTCCGTCGGGCCATGGACGCTGGAAGGACTCGCACCCGGTGAGTCGCGGCCGGTCGCTGCCGAGGAACTGCTCGCCTTCATGGAGGAAAGTCAGAGCAGGATGACCGCAAAAAGGAGCGGGGAAAAGAAGCGGCGATGACAGGCGCGGCAGCGCTATCGCTTCCTTCTCTTTCCTGCTGGGACTTTCCGTCCCTGTGCGATTACCTCTTCGGCGGATGCAGGCCCGCGATGCGCATCGCCAGTTCCAGCGCCTGTTCGTAATTGAGGCGCGGGTCGACCTGCGACTTGTAGGCACGGGCCAGATCGGCGTCGGTGAGTCCGCGAGCGCCACCGGTGCATTCGGTGACGTCTTCGCCCGTCAGCTCGAAATGCACGCCGCCGAGATAGGTGCCCATTTCGCGATGGATGCGAAAGGCAGCTTCGACCTCGGCGAGAATGTTCTCGAAGCGGCGAGTCTTCAGTCCGGACGTTGAAGTTTCGGTGTTGCCGTGCATCGGATCGCACATCCACAGCACCGGGCTGCCGGTCGAACGTACGGCCTGAATGAGCGCTGGCAGCCGCTTGTCGATTTCCTTCGCGCCCATGCGATGAATCAGCACGATGCGACCGGCCTCGTTGTTCGGATTGAGCACGGCCAGCAATCCCTGCACCCACTCGGCACTCATGGACGGCCCGATCTTGATCCCCATGGGATTGGCGATGCCGCGGAACAGCTCCACATGTGCGCCATCGAGTGCGGCCGTGCGCATGCCGATCCACGGCATGTGCGTCGACAGGTTGTACCAGCGCTTCTGGCGTTCGATGAAACGTGTCTGCGCCTGTTCATAGTGCAGATGCAGACCTTCGTGGCTTGCGAAGAAGTCCACACGCGACGCTTCGTGAATCGGCCGGCGGCTGCTGGCTTCGAAGAAATCCAGTGCGTCGGAAATCGACTGCACGATCTTCTCGTACGCCTCATGCATCGGCGAGTGGCGAACGAAATCCAGATCCCAGTATTCAGGGTGATGCAGATCCGCGAAGCCGCCGTCGATCAGTGCACGCACGAAATTCAGAGTAAGGCCGGCGCGTTCATAACCGCGCAACAGCAGCTGCGGATCGGGCTCGCGCTCCTGCGCCGTGAAGCCCGGACGGTTGACGTTGGCGCCGCGATAGCAAGGCAGCGTGACGCCCTCGCGGGTCTCGGTATCCGCTGAGCGTGGCTTGGCGTACTGCCCGGCCATGCGACCGATGCGCACAATGGGCTTCTTCATCCCGTGCAGCAGCACCAGGCTCATCTGCAGCAGGATCTTGAGCTTCTTGGCGATCCTGTCGGACGCGCAGTCATCGAAGCCTTCGGCGCAATCGCCGCCCTGGAGGACGAAGCGCTCGCCACGTTGTGCGGCAGCAATCTGCTCTTTGAGGCTTTCGACTTCCCACGACACGACGATAGGCGGCAGCTGCGAGAGCTCCGCAACCGCCCGATCGAGGGCTGCCTTGTCGCTGTAGGTCGGTTGTTGTGCAGCGGGCATCCCCTGCCAGCTGGCGGGATGCCATCCAGAAAGCTCAGTACTGCGAGTCATGCGGGTGCGAATGGTCGAAAAGGACGGCGGATGCTAGCAGAAGGCTTCGGGTTGCATACAGGGATCGGCCGCGATTTACAGCCGCAACGTGCCCGCCTTTAATGACCTCAGTTCGGCTCTCCCAACGGATTACCCCATGTACAAAGTCCTGATCCTCGGCGCCGGCAAGATTGGCGCGCTCATCTCCGGCCTGCTCGCGGAGTCGGGCTCCTACGAAGTGCACCTCGGCGATGTCAGCGCGGCGGCAGCAGATTCCGTGGTCAAGGCACACAAGCTCGCCAATCTGCACGCACACACGGTGGACGCAGCCGATGCTTCAAAACTCGACGCGCAGCTGCGCGATCATCCCGTCGATGCCGTGATCTCGAGCCTTCCCTTCTATTGCAACGTCGCAGTTGCCGAAGCGGCGCGTCGGGCCGGTATACATTACTTCGATCTCACCGAGGACGTGGAAGTCACCCGTGCGGTGCGCCGTATCTCCGAAGGTGCCGCTCAGGCGTTCGTGCCCCAGTGCGGACTGGCGCCCGGATTCATCTCGATTGCGGCCAACGAACTCATCCAGCATTTCGACGACCTGCGCACCGTCAAGCTGCGAGTCGGTGCGCTGCCCCAGCATCCGCACAACGTCCTCAAATATTCGCTGACCTGGTCCACCGAAGGGCTCATCAACGAATACGGCAATCCATGCGAGGCGCTGGTCGACGGACGCCGCATCGAAGTCTCCCCGCTCGAGGGCCTCGAGGAGATCGAACTCGACGGCACGCTCTATGAAGCCTTCAACACCTCGGGCGGTCTCGGTTCGCTCGCCGACACCTACGGCGCACGTGTGAAGAACATGGACTACAAGACCATGCGCTATCCGGGTCACTGCACGCAGATGCGCCTGCTCATGAACGATCTGAAACTCAATCACGATCGCAGCACACTGAAACGGATTCTCGAGAATGCCGTGCCGCAGACACTGCAGGACGTGGTGATCGTCTACGTCGCGGTCACCGGGACCCAGGACGGCGATCTGCGCGAAGAAACCTACGTCAACAAGGTGTACCCGCAGATGATCGCGGGCCGTCTGTGGTCGGCCATTCAGGTAACCACGGCTTCAGGCATCACCTCGGTCGTCGACCTGGTACTGAATGGAGCCGGCAAACATCGCGGCTTCGTGCGTCAGGAAGACTTTCGGCTTCTCGACGTGCTCGATAACCGCTTCGGCCGGCACTACACGGCGGTCGGCGGCAAGGAAGTCTCCGCCCAGATGGTAGTGAGCGGTCGGACAGGACATCAGCGCGCAGCGCGCTAGGTACAGATCCATGCAACACATCTTCAAGGCGCTCGAACTGAGCGAACTCAATGCCGGTACCTGGTCTGCCGATGGCGGCTGGTCGACGGACAAGGGCGCACCCATCATCGAGTCGATCAATCCTGCAACCGGCGATGTGCTCGCGCGAGTGCAGACGGCATCGCCCGCCGACTACGAGCGTGTGATACGCAGCGCGCGGCAGGTTTTCGAACAATGGCGCACGGTGCCTGCTCCGAAGCGCGGTGAACTCGTCCGGCTGGTGGCCGACGAATTGCGCGCACACAAGGATGAGCTCGGCAGCCTGGTTACGCTCGAGATGGGCAAGATCAAGCCCGAGGGCGACGGTGAAGTCCAGGAAATGATCGACGTGGGGGACTTCGCGCTGGGCCAGTCGCGCATGCTCTACGGCACCACGATGCATTCGGAGCGCCCGCAGCATCGCATGTACGAACAATGGCATCCGCTCGGTGTCGTCGGCATCATCACCGCGTTCAATTTTCCGGTGGCAGTGTGGGCATGGAATGCCTTTCTCGCCGCCATCTGCGGCGACGTCTGTGTGTGGAAGCCTTCGCCAAAGACGCCGCTGTGCGCCATTGCCGTGCAACGCCTCGTCAATCGGGTATGCAAGCGCCACGGCCTGCCGGGCATCTTTCAGCTCTTCGTCAGCGCGAACAATGACCTGGCGGAAACATTCGTCGACGATCGTCGTGTGGATCTCGTGTCGTTCACCGGCTCGACGGCCGTCGGTCGCAGGGTGGGCGAACGTGTCGCTGCGCGACTCGGCAAGAGCCTGCTGGAACTGGGCGGCAACAACGCCATCATCGTCGATGAGTTTGCCAATCTCGATCTCGCCGTACCCGCCATCGTCTTCGGTGCCGTCGGCACGGCGGGTCAGCGCTGCACGAGCACGCGACGCGTATTCGTTCACGCATCCAGGTCGAAGGAGCTGGAGGCGCGGCTCGCCCGTGCGTATTCGCAGGTGCGCATCGGCAATCCGCTCGAGAAAGGCACGCTCATGGGGCCGCTGATCGACAAGTCTGCAGTCGAGCGATACAGCGCTGCCATCGACACCGCACAGCGAGCCGGCGGCCACGTCGTCTATGGTGGCAAACCAATCGCAGGGAAAGGCAACTTCGTCGAACCCGCGATCGTGCGCGCGCGCAGCGATTGGGACATCGTGAAGACGGAGACGTTCGGCCCCATCCTGTACCTGATCGAGTTCAACGAGCTGGACGAAGCCATTGCCATGCAGAATGCCGTCGCCCACGGTCTGTCGTCGGCAATCTTCACGGACAACCTGCAGCACGCCGAGCGCTTCCTCAGCGCCACCGGCAGCGACTGCGGCATTGCCAACGTCAACATCGGCACTTCAGGCGCGGAGATCGGCGGCGCGTTCGGCGGCGAAAAGGACACTGGCGGTGGCCGCGAATCCGGCTCGGATTCCTGGAAGGCCTACATGCGCCGCCAGACCAACACCATCAACTGGAGCCGCGAACTGCCGCTGGCTCAGGGCATCGATTTCAAAGTCGCTCCATGAGAGTAGAGTTTCACACGGAGGTCACGGAGCTGGAGAGATCAGAACAGGAGAAGGTTTGCCATAGCGGATGACAAGGCGAATACAGAGTGTCAGACATTCTGAAACTCCAATCTTCTGTGGGTCAGGCTTTCAGCCTGACGTCATCGACGCCGTCGAGCGATGGCCAGCGGCCATGCCGTTCGACTGAAGTTAACCCACAAGGGGAAGCTCACACGGAGGTCACGGAGCTGGAGAGCTCAGAACAAGAGAGAGTTTGTTGCGGCGAATACGGAGACTTGAGCGCGTCAGACATTCTGAAACTCCAATCTCCTGTGGGTCAGGCTTTCAGCCTGACGTCATCGACGCCGTCGAGCGATGGCCAGCGGCTATGCCGTTCAACTGAAGTCGAATCCACAAGGGGGAAGCTCACACCACTCTCTTCTCTTCATACGCGGCGGTTCTCGGCACGCGCCAGCTCGACCTGCTCGCTGAGGCGCTTTTCGGACACCGGCGTCGACGTCCGGAGGTCCTGAGCGAACAGCGAGACACGGAATTCCTCGATCATCCACTGGAGGCGCTCGAGTTGGGCGCGCGGTGCATGCGCATGGGTTGTCTTGTGAAGATCGTTGAAGACGCGAACGAACGGCACGACCCGATTCATGAGTTCGACGTCGCGCTTCAGATTGCCCGCGACCTTGTCCAGCCGGCGCGTCAGCGCCTTGAGATAGCGAGGCAGATGCGGCCATAGCAGTGCCGGCACGTCGAGCGGAAAGCCTGGCGGAATCAGTCGTTCCAGTTGCTGGCGCATGTCATCGACGACCGCAGCGAACCCGGGTGCCTTCAATCCATTCAGCTTCTCGCGCGCTGCGCGCATCTCACGCAGGACATCAGTGACCTGCACGGCCAGCTTGTCGACCAGCGTGCCGAAATCTGCGCGACGGCGATCCAGCAATTCCTGGAACTGGGTGGCATCGCGGGGCAACGTCACGTCGGCCGGGAGGAAGCATTCCGCAAATACGCGCTCGGACAGACTGTCCGCCAGCTGCCGGCCCGTGCTCAATCCCTGGCCGAGCAGCACCAGATCGCGCTGATCGGCGAAGCGCTTGCGGGCGTACTTGAATTGCTCGGGCAAGGCGAGGACTGCGAGGCGCAGAACGCCATCGTGAAGCAGATCCTGCGACTCGGCGGCACTTCTAGCCTCCACCGGCTCGACACTGTCGCCACGATCGCGAAGCGTCGGATACACGGTGAAGCGCAGACCGCGCCGTTCGACGACCAGTTCTTCGGGCAGCGGACCGAAATCCCAGCGCCGATGTCTTGCGGCCTCCAGCTTCCTCGCGGTATCGGCTGGCGTCGCGATCCGCGCCCTCAGGATGCGTTTCAGTTCCATGAGATCGCGGCTGGCGGCAATCGGCCTGCCCTGCATATCCACGGCGCGCAGATTGAATTTCAGATGGTCCGGCAGCGGCAGTCGCGCCACTTCGTCGCTGGAAATGGCCTCGCCGGCGGCGCGGGTAATCCAGGCGGCCATTGCGGAATGGAAGTCGGTGCTGTCATCCAGTTCACGCACGGCGCGCGCGGCAAAGTCGGGTACCGGTACCAGCGATTTGCGCAGTTGCTTGGGGAGCGCGCGCAGCACAGCCGTGATTTTTTCTTCACGCCAGCCGGGAATCAGCCACGCCAGTTCGCCGGGATCCAGTTGTGCGATGAGTGGCTCGGGCACCGTGACCGTGATGCCATCGTTCGCTGCCGTCGGCTCGAAGTGGTATTCGACAGGCAGCGCATTGCCATGAACGTGCAGCTCATCGGGATGCGTCCTCTCGTTCACTTCAGTGACCTCGCGACGGGTCAGGTCGCTCAGCTTCATGGTGAGTTGCGCGTCATGTCCGTGGCCTTCCCGGAGCCAGCGCTCGAGAGTCGCGACGGAATTGACCTGCTCGGGCAGTCGCGAGCGATAGAAATCACAGAGCGTCTGCTCATCGGCGAGGATGTCGCGGCGGCGGATCTTGGCTTCCAGACGTTCCACACGTGACCGCAATGCGCGATTGCGTGCGATGAAGGCCGCGCGCATCCGGCTACGACCCTCCACCAACGCCTCACGCACGAAGATTTCCTGCGCTTCCCGCGGAGCGACGTTGCCGAAGTTCACGCGCCGCCGCGCCGACAGCGGCAAGCCATACAGCGATGTGGATTCGAATGCCGCGACGAAGCCGCGCTCCTCGACCCAGTGCGGCTCGCTGTAGGCGCGTTTGATCAGATGGGCGCCGGCAGCTTCGATCCACTGCGGTTCGATCGCCGCGACCATGCGTGCATAGAGGCGAGTCGTTTCCATGAGACTGGCGGCCACGATCCATCGGGGCGGCTTGGCGGCGAGCGGCGTGCCGGGTGCGATCACGAAACGCGTGCCACGCGCTCCCTCGTATTCGCGCTTCTCATCGAGCATGCCAATGCCACCGAGAAAGCCGGTGAGGATGGCCTGATGAAGATCGGCGTAGTCGGCGGCCTGCTGATTCGATTTGAGTTTCAGGTCCGCTGCCAGATCCGAAAGTTGCCGATGCAGTTCCTGCCACTCGCGCAGCCGCAGCCAGGACAGAAAATTCTCGCGAGACCATTTGCGCAGCTGATTGCCGGACAACGCCTCGCTCTGCTCGCGGAAGAGCTTCCACAAGTTGAGGATCGTGACGAAATCCGAGCGCGGATCGGCATAGGTGGCATGACGCTGATCGGCCTGTTGCTGGGCCTCCGAGGGCCGCTCGCGTGGATCCTGACTGGCCAGGAACGCCGCCAGCACCAGCATTTCAGTCACGCAATTGTGATGCGACGCCGCTACCAGCATGCGTGCCAGCCGCGGATCGAGCGGCAACGACGCGACCTGCCGGCCCAGACTGGTCACACGCCGGTCGTCATCGACCGCTTTCAATTCCTGCAACAGCCGGTAGCCATCGTTGATCAGGCGCGTGTCAGGCGGATCGATGAAGGGAAAGTCTTCGGGTTCTCCCAGTCCCAGCGTCGCCATCTGCAGGATGACGCTGGCCAGATTCGTGCGCAGAATTTCCGGCGGCGTGAACGCCGGACGCAGATTGAAATCATCTTCACTGAACAGCCGGATACAGATGCCTTCGCTTTCGCGACCGCAACGTCCCTTGCGCTGGTCGGCGCTTGCCTGCGAAATCGGTTCGATCGGCAGTCGTTGCACCTTGCCACGGACGCTGTAGCGGCTGATACGGGCGAGACCGGAATCGACCACATACTTGATTCCCGGCACCGTCAGCGAAGTCTCCGCAACGTTCGTTGCCAGCACGACGCGTCGGGCGTGATGCTTCTCGAAGATGCGCTCCTGATCGCGCGTCGACAGTCGCGAATACAGGGGCAGCACTTCGGTGCCATGCAGTTTCGCCTTGCCGAGTTCTTCCGCAACGTCGCGGATCTGCTTCTCACCCGGCAGAAACACCAGAACATCGCCGCGCGAGTCGCCGTCGAGTTCGCGCACCGCACTGACCACTGCCTCAGGCAGCGACAGATCGTCGATGTCCTCGTCCTCGACGCTGAGCGGCCGATAGCGCACCTCGACCGGGTAGCTGCGGCCGGAGACTTCGATCACGGGGGCACCGCCAAAGAAGTCGGCGAAGCGCTGCGGATCGATGGTGGCCGAGGTGATGATGACGCGCAGGTCGGGCCGCTGCGGCAGGATCTGTTTCAGCACGCCGAGCAGAAAGTCGATGTTCAGATTGCGCTCATGCGCTTCGTCGATGATGAGCGTGTCGTAGCGGCGCAGCAGTCGATCGTTCTCGATCTCACGCAGCAGGATGCCGTCAGTCATGAGCTTGACGCGGCAATCCGGACCGGTGCGATCCGTGAAGCGCACCTGATAACCCACTGCGCCGCCGACCGCAGTGCCCAGTTCGAAGGCAAGTCGATCGGCAATGGCTCGTGCCGCGATGCGACGCGGTTGCGTATGACCGATCATGCCGAGCGTGCCGCGACCTGCTCCGAGACAGATTTTCGGCAGCTGGGTCGTCTTGCCCGACCCTGTGGCACCGCAGACGACGATCACCTGGTGCTGTGCAAGCGCTGTGGCGATTTCCTCGCGATGTCCGGTGATC
>DASTRD010000226.1:0-35314 GCA_035761425.1 Povalibacter sp. | reverse complement strand
TTCACGCAGGCTGCTCGGCATCTCGGTTACGCGGAGAACGCACTGCCATTTTGGCATTTTTATCCGATTCACTATCTGAACTGGCACACCGTGTTCGACAGCAGCCTGGCCGCCAATCCCGGAATTCTGGGGAACAGCCGCGCACTGCATCTCTGGAATGAAATGACCCGACTTGCACCCGCGTTCGACAAGAACGCCCGCTTTCCGCCTGACTCGCTGTTTGAGCGACTATGTGAACGCTTTCTCACCAGCGATAGCTGAGAGCCAGCGTTACACTCGTCACGTCGAAAAACATATCGGGGCGCGGCTCAGGAGCGGGATCCGTCGGCAACAGCTTGTCACGCGCAATTTTGTCGCCGTAGCGAAAATCCAGATTCACATCAACTCTCGGCAACAGATCCCGCCACTGGATTCCCGCACCGTAATAGTAGCCATACGCCGGTGTGGCGAGATCATAGCGAGCCGCGCCCGCGAACAATGTTGCGGCAAGTGGATTCGAAAATCTGTAGCGGTAGTCCAAAGCCCGGAAAGCAAGCATTTGCTGACCGTCTATCTGGTCCAGTTCCACTCGTACGCCCAGATCGCTGTGCGCCGATACTGCACGACGGGCACCAACTGCCGTATGACCACCGACACGGCTTCCAGTGGTCGCCTTGCCGCTGCCGTCGCCAAGACGTATCTGAACGTCGCTGACATTGATGCCTGCATCGACGAAGATTTCGCTGCCTTTTACGGATGAGGTCTCCTCCAGATCCGCATCTTCGCCTTTCGCCCACTCGTTACCGAACCGGGCGAAGCCCCCGAGGCGACCATAGCTCTCGCCGAATACATCGCGACCCGACGTTACTTCGGCACCCACGGTAAACGCGCCAACCGCACGCGCATAACTCACGGAGAAATCGTACGCGAGTCGGTACTCCACGTCCGAGTAGTCCTCGTTCTCGAGCGCTCGTCCGCGAAACTGGAACATGCCTCCGAAGGAAGGCCGCCATCCCAATCTCACCATGAACGACTGCGCCCCTACTCCATCGTTGAACCGCCGATTCTCCGCCCCCCAGTGACCCAGCACATGACCATCGTTCGCCAGTCCGTCCTGATAAACGCTGTGCACGTACCAGCCGTTCTGCCATTCGGACGTCTCGACGGTTAAATCGAACGCTCTCCACAATCGCGGGAAAGTAATACCGACTGACAGGGCTGCGTTACCCAGTCGATAGTTGCCTTCATAGGAACTATCCTCGCCCGCGTACTCGTAGTAAACCGAAAATGGCGTGCGCCCAGGAAAAATGAACCTGCTGGTCCACGCGGCAACCTGATTGCCGAACTGCTCATCCGACGACAAAGAGTCGCTCGTGTTGTCGAATTCATGTGGTCTGAAGAGCGCATCGAGAAAATCACCGAACGACGTCCCGCCGCGCAGACCACCGCCATACTGCAGCAAGCGGTTCGCACCTAGCGTCCATCCGGAAGCAGGCTCAATGGAAAACCGCAGGCCAGCAAGCTGCGGATGTCCCTCGGTGTAACCATCCTCGTAGGCGATTCGGTCCGAATATGCCATCTGCGCCCAAAATAGTTCGTACTGAAATCCAAACCGCGTCAGTGGCCTGTAGTTGGACAATGTAGCGGAGGGCATTGTCGGTGACTGTGTACCTACCAGCATCGAGCTGGTCATGAAGGGCGACAGCCAATGCTCCCTATAACCGAGGTCGAGTTGCGCAAAATCAAATCCCAGACTCAACATGGAGCCGGCAGGTATTGCATCGCCGTCGTACGCAACCCCACCTAATGTCAGTATTCCGTAATCGCTGAACTGCCAATGCGCCTGAGCGGAAACCAGCCAGCCGCTGTCGCTCATCATTCCGCGCGAATTCGGCTGCGCCACGGAGGCACCCCAGGCAGATGCCACCTCTGCTCCTGCGTGGTCGACTCCCGCAGGCGCCATGTATCTATGCAGGTAAGCGCGCACTCGCTCGCATAGGGGGCGATCGATGCGACACGCCTGCGGCAAGGCATCCAGTACGACCGCAGCGGGAATCGGGCGAGAACCGATGGGGCGATCCGCGAGAATCAGAACCGTCTCTACCGCCAGTTCAATCTCCGGAGAAAGATTCAAGGGCAGATAGGGACTGGGGCCGCGAGCCCAGCTTGAGTGAACCGTCGCCAGTAACACCGAGGTCACGGCGATCTGAAAAATCTTGGTCAACTTAATTCTTCCCTTCGAGCTTTGCCGTCGAGGCGATTATGCCGATCGCCGGGCCAGTTGATGAGACTCAACCAGGGTGCTGACTCGATCGCTCACCGGCACTCCGTCTCCACTAGCCGATTACCCCACACGGCATTGTTCAATGTAGCGGACCTGTCAGCGTAGCCGACCGTCACCAGCGCACACGAAGGACTCGATAGCCGTCACAGTGGATCTCGTCACCCACTTCATATTTCAGCGAGGCAAGCCCATCGGTATCCGGCTCCGACAATCCGCGCACCAGTTGGCTGCGGCGCTTGCGATTCGCCGCTACGCGACGGAAGTGGACGTCCTCTTGTTTCAGATCCGGCTGCTGCGGATTCGGCAGATCAAGAAAAACACCCTCACTGTCGTAAAAGCAAAGGTGTTGCGCCAAAAGCAGCCGGAAAAAGAAATCATCGTCTTCCTTGCCCCAGCCCCAGTATTCATTGGAGAAACCATTTGCTTCCCATGCATGCTCTTTCAGAATTGATACTGCACCTGAGAAATAGTGGGGTTCACGCAAGGACCTGCCGTTCCCTCGTATGACAGCATTGACCAGACGCAGAGGTTGAGAAGGGCAAGCGTAATTCGCATTGACCGGCACTGCATCGACGTCATGCAGGCAGAAGTAGTCGCTGAAAGAGCTCGCGTACTGCATTCCAATGTTCAAGAGCCTGCCACGATTGAACAATCCCGGCACTTGCTGATCAACGACGAGAATCTGATGGCAGATGTGCTGCTGCTCAAGCTGGCGCCTCAGTTCCGGAATCAATTGTCGAAGGTGTTCGTCCCGATCACGAAATGGAATAACGACGGTCAACCGCCGTCCGAGCTCGAATGTCAGCGACTGCGCAACGCGGAGGGCAAGCAGTCGCGATCGCATTGAAGGCGTGAGCTTCCAGTTGGCAATGCTGACCGGAACGTAGCGCTCGTCCACTCGCAGGGTGGCGAGCGGATCGCTGCCCAGCCGGGTGCTCGGCCACCAGCGATTCACCCACTTTGAAAAAGCTGTCATTCTTGCGGCAGTATCGGGCATGTCAATCGCACAATGGATGACGAAGCTGCAGTTTACCCAAAGACGCGAAGTAGGCCGCCGCCTGGTGGCAACGATTCCATCTCTCCCAGAGTCGTCCGCAGCGTCAGCCTGATCGTCACCACTTACAACTGGCCACAGGCGCTGGCCCTGACCTTTGCCAGCATTGAAGGCCAGTCGCAATTGCCAGACGAAATCATCGTGGCTGACGATGGCTCCGGCACTGACACGGCGCAGGTGGTCGCTGAATGGAAACAACGACTTCGCTGCATGGTCAGGCATAGCTGGCAGCAAGATGAAGGATACCGCCTGTCCAGATCGCGAAATCGAGCCATTGCGCTGGCGAAGGGCGACTACCTTGTACTCGTGGATGGCGACATGATTCTGCACTCGCGCTTCATCGAGGATCACGTTCGCTGCGCGCGTGCAGACTGTTTTATCCAGGGTGCGCGCCCCAGATTGTCTCGAAGCCTTACCGCGCGACTATTGAATGGCGAACGCGCTCACCTGAGTGTCTTCACGCCGGGTATTGAGCATCGCGCTTATGCGCTGAGAAACCCCCTGCTCAGCCACCTGACGTCCCGTGCCAGATTTTCACTGGGCGGTATTCAAGGATGCAATCAATCGTTCTGGCGCGAGCATGTCACCCAGGTCAATGGATATGACGAGCGATTCGAAGGTTGGGGTCCCGAGGACCGCGAATTCGCGACACGCCTTATGCATCTGGGGCTGAAACGAAATTACATCAGACATCGCGCCATCGCCTTTCATCTTTATCACTCCTCTCGTGCACCCACGGGCGACAATCCGTATGACGCCCTGCTGCAGGAGACTCAGCAAAACCGGTCTACACGATGTGCGCGCGGGCTGGACGGTCACGCATGATTTCCATCCACCTGCGGCAAGAGCTTTCCCTGATCAAAAGCCCTTGCCGTGGGCCAGGTAGCACCCAGCCCGTCAGCCGCCCTGTCGCGGTCGGGCTGATCCATTTGCGCCGTGACCGTTCCCTTCCCGCCACCGCCGCTTGCCGTCGGCATTTGCCGACGCTTGCAGCCTGCCGTGCTTTTCCAGTCGTGCCTGAATGCCGGCGGTGGTGCGACCATGACTCTGAGCCAACGATGCGATCGAGGTGCCGCGATCGAAATCCTGCAACAGGCGCTGGTCTTCGTCCGGACTCCATGGTTTACCTGCATTGCCCGGCGCGCTGGCGCTTCGAGGCCGGATTTTCTGTCGACTTTCCATTGCCGCGGTGGCCAGGAACAGTGCGCGTACCACGTCTGCCGTCTGATACGGGCTGTCGGCCGGGAATACTTCGCCGGTCAACGGATTGACGCCATTGGCCAGCGTCGACAGGATATTGAGCGCCTTGGTTTCGTCCATGGTTGATTCCTTTGCTGTTCGATGGATGCCGGTTGCGATTGCGCCGGCGTGTTTCATTCCAGCAAAGCACACGTGTGCTGATGAATCGATAAATGGGCGCATTCACCGAGATATTCGGGACAACGCCGTCCCGCGCCCCCCCGATTTTTGCCTGCGAGCCTGAGTCGATCGATGCGTTCCTTCGCCGCCATTGTTCTGTTTTTTCTCGCCTGTCTTGTGCTTGCCGCAGTTCTCGCCTACCCCGCCTGGCTGTTGGTGGAACAGTTTGCGCATCAACCCATTCATCGCGTCATGCATCGGGTGGCGATGCTGTGCGCTATCCTGGGGCTCATCTGGATCTTCCGCCGCTGGCGGCTGGTAACCAGGCACGATGCGGGCTTCGGTCGGCCGCGACGAGAGTTCTGGCAGCAACTCGCGATCGGCGTCCTCGCAGGCGCAGTCATCATTCTTCCCCTGCTGGTTGCGCTGCAGACTATCGGTGTTCGTACCCCGGATGTCCGCGTCGATGTCACGCCGGGACTGATCATTATGGTGATCTGCAAAGGCCTTATCACCGGCCTCGCTGTGGCGTTCATCGAGGAAATCTTTTTCCGCGGTTATCTGTACAGCGCGGTCGAACGTGAGTCGGGCGCCACCATGGCGCTCGTGCTGCCCAGCCTGCTCTATGCATCGCTGCACTTTCTCGATGGCCGGCTGCGCGTGCCGGCCGATCAGATCAGCTGGAGCAGTGGCCTTGCAGTGTTCGCAAGCATGTTCGATGCGTATACCGAGCCCGCCAGAATCGTCGATTCGTTTCTCGCATTGCTGGCGGTGGGCATTCTCCTCGCGGTGGCACGCGCTCGTACCGGCGGCATCGGCCTGTCCATCGGCATGCACGCAGCCTGGGTGTGTTCGCTGTACTACTTCGAGGTCACGACGCAATTCAATCCGGCCAGCAACGCACACTGGCTCGTCGGTTCTTACGATCACGTCGTTGGCTGGGCGACCGTAGCGTGGATGGCACTCATGGGTGCCGTCTACATAATGGCCTCGCGCAGCGCGAAGACAGATGCCGCCCGCGCCGAAACGGCTACTTGAGATCGTCTTCGCTCTCGACGGCTTCCACGCTCACGCGCATGCGCAAATGTTCGAGCCGCAGCAACGGATCCTGCATCTCCAGGCAGCGTTGTTTCTCGGGCAGCGGCAACGGCAGAATTTCCACCAGCCGCCTGCCGACCCATGAGGCATCGTCGTAGCGAATCGGCGTGAAGTCATAGACGGGCGCGAGCTGCGGGAGTGCATGCTGCAGCAGCCTGACAAGATAGGCGCAGTCGTCAGGCACAGGGATGGATGGCTCCGACGCAAGCCATGTCACGTCGGCGACATTCAGTCCATCCGCCTGCTGTGCGACGGATTCGATCCTGAAACTGCGCTCTCCCAGCGCGGTGATGCCGAGCAGACCGTCCTTGAGCTGCTCGAAATCGACAATGCGCGCCGCAGTCCCCAGGGAAACAGTTACCGCCTCGCCCCCAGCCTCGACACCTTCGCGGATCAGAGCCACACCGAATCCGCTGTTCTCGCGCATGCAGCGGCCGATCATGTCGATATAGCGCGCTTCGAAGATCCGCAATTTCAGCGGACCATCGGGAAAGAGCACGGCATTGAGAGGAAACAGAGGAATCGACGAGGTCGTGACCGTTGAGGATTGGCCGCTGACGTCCGGAGCCGCGCCTTCTTCCGTTCTTTTCTTCATCTGACCAACGGTCAACCGCCAGCCCGCCCGCGCAGCCGCGCCAGCAGCTTGCCGTGAATGCCTTCGAACCCGCCGTTCGACATGATCAGCACGTGATCGCCACTGACGAGCGACTTGCCGAGTTCGTCGACCAGCGCATTGACGTCATGAATCACGCGGGCTCGATCGCCAAGGCTCGCCACTGCGCCGGCAACGTCCCATCTGATCGACGGCGCCTGATACATCCACACGCGATCGGCCTGCGCCAGGGAGCCCGCCAGCGCTGAACTGTGCGCGCCGAGCTTCATGGTATTGGACCGCGGCTCCAGCACGGCGATGAGCCGCGCCTTGCCAATGCGGCGACGCAGACCGTCGATGGTCGTCTCGATGGCGGTCGGATGATGCGCAAAATCGTCGTACACCGTGACGCCGTCGACCACGCCGCGCACTTCCATGCGACGGCGCACGCCCTTGAATTCACGCAATGCAGCGACCGATGTTTGCAGATCTACACCTGCATGCCGCGCCGCCAGCATCGCAGCCAGCGCATTCTCTGCGTTGTGACGGCCGACCAGTGACCACTCGACCTGAGCCATCTGCGTGTCGCCCTCGACAACGCTGAAGTTCGAATAGTCGCCGCCGGGTTCAACGACGATGTACCAGGCAGTGTCAGCGCCCGTCGAGCCTGCAAAGCGTTCGACCGGCGTCCAGCATCCCATGTCGACCACCTGCATGACGTTTGCG
This sequence comes from Povalibacter sp., assembly GCA_035761425.1. Lineage (GTDB taxonomy): Bacteria > Pseudomonadota > Gammaproteobacteria > Steroidobacterales > Steroidobacteraceae > Steroidobacter. The sequence goes on along the minus strand of DASTRD010000226.1, from coordinate 28,222 downwards.
TCCCCAGCATTGGCAACGACGAGTCCGCGGTGCGGCACCATGCGCAGCAGCTGATGAAACTGCCACTGGATCGATGCCACGTCCGGATAGATGTCGGCGTGGTCGTGCTCGAGATTGTTCAGAATCGCGGTGCGCGGCCGGTAGTGAACGAACTTGGCGCGCTTGTCGAAGAACGCCGTGTCGTACTCGTCTGCTTCGACGACGAAGTGCTCGCCTCCGCCAAGCCGCGCCGTGACATTGAAATTGCCGGGCACACCGCCGATCAGGAATCCGGGATCGAGCTTCGCATACTCGAGAATCCACGCAAGGATGCTCGAGGTCGTTGTCTTGCCGTGTGTACCTGCCACGGCGAGCGTCCAGCGCCCCGCCAGCAGATGCCGCGACAGCCACTCGGGGCCGGAGGTGTAAGGGATGCCGCTGTCGAGCAATGCTTCGATCAGCGCATTGCCGCGGCTCATGACGTTACCGACGACGACGACGTCCGGCTTCAGTTTGAGCTGCGACGGATCGTAGCCCTCGATGAGATCGATTCCGAGCGCCGCCAGCTGCTCCGACATCGGCGGATAGACACTCTGATCGGAGCCCGTGACGCGATGGCCCTGCGCTCGCGCCAGTGCCGCGATGCCTCCCATGAATGTGCCGCAGATACCCAGGATGTGGACGTGCATGTGGAACCGCAGAAGTTGAGCGTCGAATTACAGGCAGGCGATCGCAGCAATGGTGAGCACTGCTCAGCCGTGCAAGCGCGTCACCATCGCCTGTGCCACCGCGCCGGTGGAATAGACGATGGCCACTGTCAGTGCCATACCCGTCAACAAGCCGCGATCCAGCGCCTGCATCAGGATTCTGCCCATGACCAGTGCAATGAGGAAAAAGCGCAGCGCGAGCCAGGCGGTGGGCAAGCCATGCGACGGACCGTCCAAGAGCAGTTGCAGTGCACGTACACCGATATCGACCACCGCCAGCAGGACACCCACCCCCAGCATGGCGCTGAAGGTCTGAAGAAATCGCTGCCGATATCCGAAAAAGGCCAGCACGGCCCACAGCCATGTCATCATCATCAGCACATCAACGGCGATGACGACGACCGCCGAACGCATGCGCAGATCCAGGAACACGATCTGCGCGAAACTGGCGATCACATAGACGCACAGCACCAGCACCGCAAGAAAGCGCGACGACGGCAGGTCCTGAGGACCCTTGCGCCAGATCGCAATGTCGATGAAGGTTTGCAGCAATTTGAACATGGGAATTCCGGGGCCGATTGTACACGCCATGCCGCCCGCACTCTGGATCGCGAATACCGACGAGCTGAACACGGCGCTGAGCGCACTGTCGGGCAGTGACTTCGTCGCCATCGACACCGAGTTCATGCGTGAGCGGACCTACTACGCCACCCTCTGCCTGATCCAGATCGCCACCCGCGATGCGTGCGTCCTGATCGATCCGCTGGCAGTGACCGACCTTCAGCCGCTGTGGAATTTCCTCGCCGACCGCAGCCGGCTGAAGGTACTGCACTCGGCCAGGCAGGACCTCGAAGTGTTGTGGCAGGCCATGTCGCGCGCCGCGCCGGATACGCCCACGCTGCCAGTGCCGGGGCCGATATTTGATACGCAGATTGCGGCGGCTCTGCTCGGATATCCCGCCCAGGTCGGTTATGCAACGCTGGTCACCGAACGGCTTTCACATACGCTGCCCAAGGGTCAGACCCGCACGGACTGGACGCGTCGGCCGCTGACGCCCGAGCAACTTGAATACGCGACGGACGATGTGAGGTACCTGGTGCCGCTGTATGAGGATCTGCGGGCGGCGCTGGACGCACAGGGACGCCTGTCGTGGCTGGCCGAGGAAGGCCTGGAAATGGAAGACCCGGGTCTGTACCGGATTGAACCCGCGGAAGCCTGGCGTCGGCTCAAGGGGCTGGATCGCCTGCTACCCCATCAGCGAGCCACGGCGAAGCTGCTTGCCGCGTGGCGCGAATCGCGGGCCATGGCCAAGGACAAACCGCGCGGCTGGATTCTCAGCGATGAGTCCTTGCGCGACATGGTCGAGCGCATGCCGCGCAATGCCGAGGATCTGCAGTCTGTGCGCGGGTTGTCAGCGAATTTCCTGCGCAAGCGCACTGAGGAAATGTTGACCATCATCGCCCACGGCACGTCCAGCGGTCCGCGCGAGACGCCGAGCGTGCTGTCCGGTCGACCCGAGCCGGAACAGACCGCGCTCGTCAACCGGCTGATGGCAGCTGTCCGCGATGAAGCAGCGCGCAGCCGCATCGCCCCTGAACTGCTGGCGACGCGGCGCGATCTGGAACAACTGGTGTTTGCCGGACGCTCCGACCATCTGGCCAATGGCTGGCGTGGCGCGGTGATCGGAGAACGCCTGCTGGCTCTTGCCGCCGAGGCACAATCCGCAACGGCGGGGTAACCCAGCCGCGCGGATCGGGCCAGTCAGTTCGTCATTTTTTGCGGCGTGCGGGCGTCTTGCGAGCGGCCTTGCGAACATGCTTTGCAGATCGCTTTGCCGCACGTTTGACCGCGGGCGTCCTGCGTTTCGCTGCCTTGCGGGCGACCTTGCCGCGCGCTGACTTTTTCGCCGCTTTTCCGACGGCCTTCTTCTTCGCAGCCTTCTTCTTTGCAGCCTTCTTCTTTGCAGCCTTGGTAGCCGTCTTTTTCGCCGACTTTGCTGCGGACCGGCTCGTCCCTTTGGCCTTTGCCGGCCTGGCGGCGGGCTTGCGTTTGGCTGGCGCCCTCTTCGCCGCCGCACGCTTCTCCACCTTTACAGCCTCGCTGGAAACCGGTTTGGCCAGCGCTGCCGCTTCCATCCGTTCCGACACTTCAGCGAGTTCACCCTCACCGGCGATGACACGCAACAAACCCAGCCGCGAGTAATAGTCGATCAGCGGACGGGTCTGCTCTTCGTAGACTTCCAGGCGCCTGGCGATGACTTCTTCCTTGTCGTCAGGGCGCTGATACAGCTCGTTGCCATCCTTCGGACATACCGTTGCGCCATCGAGCGATTGGACGTTGTAGACCGAGCCGCACTTGCGGCAGATCCGACGGCCGGCCAGACGCTGCACCAGCGTCTCGTTGCGCACGTCGAGCAGCAACACGGCTTCGAGCGGCTGACCGATCTCGTTCAAGAGCGCGTTCAGCGAGTCGGCCTGGTCCTTGTTGCGCGGGAAGCCATCCAGAATGAAACCCTTGGCGGCATCGGGACGGCTGAGACGGTCGCGGATCAGCCCGAGCACGATGTCATCGGACACCAGCTGGCCAGCCTCCATGACGGCTTTGGCCTTGAGCCCCAGTTCCGTGCCACGCGCGACCGCATCGCGCAACAGGTCGCCGGATGAAATCTGCGGCACGCCGTATTTGCCCTGCAGGCGCTGTGCCTGCGTGCCCTTGCCCGAACCGGGCGCCCCCAGCAGAACGATACGCATTGTTTTGAACGGCCTCCCGAAAAGGAGGCGCTACCCTACAGAAAACCGGACAACTGGCCAACTGGCTCGCCGGACCGCCGGTCGAATTCAGGAAGCTGTTCCCATACCGCCCTTGCTGCCAGCGACCATCCAGCCAACCGCCCGGCTGCGTTATCCTTCGCGGCCGAATTCCAACCAACGCTCAGGGGCCCCGCATGCCGTCGAAGAAACCCAGAAATGCCTTTTATGCCCAGTCCGGTGGGGTGACCGCCGTGATCAACGCCTCCGCCTGCGGTGTCATCGAAACCTGCCGCAAGCACAAGAACAAAATCGGCAAGGTGTACGCGGGACGTCACGGCATCGTCGGCGCGTTGACCGAAGATCTGATCGACACCACCAAGGAATCCGCTGCCGCCATCCGCGCGCTGCGCCACACCCCGGCGGGTGCATTTGGTTCAGCTCGCTACAAACTCAAGAAATACGAAGACAACCCCGCGCAGTACGAGCGGCTCATTGAAGTCTTCAAGGCGCACGACATCGGTTATTTCTTCTACAACGGCGGCGGTGACTCCGCCGATACCTGCCTGAAGGTTTCGCTGCTGGCGGAAAAAATGGGGTATCCCATTCAGGCCGTGCATGTGCCCAAGACTGTAGACAACGACCTGCCCATCACCGACTGCTGCCCCGGTTTCGGTTCAGTTGCAAAGTATGTGGCCGTATCGATCCGTGAAGCCGGCTTCGACGTTGCTTCCATGGCCAAGACGTCGACCAAGGTCTTCATCATGGAAGTGATGGGCCGCCATGCAGGCTGGATTGCGGCCGCCGGTGGTCTCGCGGCGGAAAAAGCTGGCGATGCTCCCCACATCATCCTGTTCCCGGAAATCGTGTTCGACGAAGAAAAATTCTGTGCCCGGGTCAAGGAGTGCGTCGAGAAACATGGCTACTGCGCCATCGTCGTTTCCGAAGGCGTGAAGAACGCGGATGGCAAGTTCCTCTCCGACGCCGGCCTGCGTGATGCATTCGGTCACGCGCAGCTCGGCGGGGTGGCACCGGTCCTCGCGCAAATCGTCAAAGCGAAACTCAACTACAAATATCACTGGGCCGTAGCCGACTACCTGCAGCGCGCCGCCCGGCACATCGCCTCCAAGGTGGATGTGGATCAGGCTTACGCCATGGGCAAGGCCGCTGTCGAACTGGCACTCAAGGGTCACAATTCGGTCATGCCGACCGTGAAGAGAATTTCCGACAAACCGTACAAGTGGAAGGTGGGTATCGCGAAGCTCAGTGACGTGGCAAATCAGGAAAAGATGCTGCCGCGTGACTACATCACCGACGATGGCTTCTTCATCACAGCGAAGGCACGCAGGTATCTGGCGCCCCTGATCGCCGGCGAGGATTACCCGCCCTACAAGAACGGTCTGCCGCAGTACGTGACGCTGAAGAATGCGCCCGTGAAGAAGAGGTTGAATTCGACCTTTGTGGTATAGTCCGCCGCCTTTTTCGCGGCTGTTTTCAGCAAAAATCGTCTGCACGCTGTATGCAACGGACCGGGTTTGTCGCCAGGCGATGAACCCGGTCCGCAGCGATTTATTGTTCGGTTCACAACGAAGTTTCACAAGGTCGTAGGGAGAGAGGAAGTTCATGTCCACAGATATCGCGCTCTGGCTCGCGATCGGCGCCGGTGTTCTCGCTGTTCTCTATGGCGTCTTTTCCGTCGGCTGGATCAATCGGCAATCAGCGGGCAATGAACGCATGCAGGAAATCGCGGCCGCCATCCAGGCCGGCGCGAAGGCGTATCTGAACCGGCAGTACTCGACCATTGCCGTCGTGGGCGTCGTGTTGTTTCTGCTGCTCGGCTTCTCGCTGGGTTGGCCCACCGCGGGCGGCTTCGCAGTCGGCGCAGTCCTGTCCGGTCTGGCGGGATACATCGGCATGAACGTGTCGGTGCGCGCCAACGTACGCACCGCGCAGGCCGCGAGCGTCGGACTCAATCCTGCATTGCAGGTCGCCTTCCGGGGTGGCGCGATCACCGGCATGCTGGTGGTGGGCCTGGGCATGATCGGCGTCGCCGGTTACTTCACCCTGATGCGCGGTTCCATCGGCGACGAAGCGGCATTGCATTCGCTCGTGGGCCTCGCCTTCGGCGGCTCTCTCATCTCGATCTTCGCGCGACTCGGCGGCGGCATCTTCACGAAGGGCGCAGACGTCGGCGCCGATCTCGTCGGCAAGGTGGAAGCCGGTATTCCCGAGGATGATCCGCGCAACCCTGCCGTGATTGCCGACAACGTCGGTGACAACGTGGGCGATTGCGCCGGCATGGCAGCCGACCTGTTCGAAACCTATGCCGTCACCGTGGTCGCCACCATGGTGCTGGGCGGTCTCATGTTCCAGGCTGCCGACGGCGGCATCGATCTGCGTTACGTGCTCTATCCACTGGTGCTCGGCGGTGTCTCCATCGTGGCGTGCATCGTCGGTTCGTTCTTCGTCAAGGCTCGCGAAGGCGGCAAGATCATGAGCGCGCTGTATCGCGGCATGGCGGTGTCGAGCGTGCTGGCACTCGTTGCGTTCTACTTCATGACCCCGCGAGTGATGGGCGATCATGCCGGCAATCTGCTGTGGTGCGCAGTGGTGGGCATTGCGCTCACCGGAGCGTTGATCTGGATCACCGAGTACTACACGGCCACCGAATACGGTCCGGTGCGGCGCGTCGCCGAAGCTTCGCAGACCGGTCATGCCACCAACGTGATCGCGGGTCTTGCGGTATCGATGAAGTCCACGGCTCTGCCGGTGCTCGCGATCTGCGCGGCCATCTGGGGCGCCTTTCATCTGGAAGGGCTGTACGGCATTGCCATTGCCGCGACTGCCATGCTCTCGATGACAGGCATGGTCGTGGCGCTCGACGCCTACGGACCGATCACGGACAACGGCGGCGGCATCGCCGAAATGTCAGGCCTGCCGAAGGAAGTGCGCAAGATCACCGACGCGCTGGATGCCGTGGGCAATACGACCAAGGCCGTGACGAAAGGTTATGCGATCGGTTCGGCCGGCCTCGCCGCGCTGGTGCTGTTCGCCGACTACACGCACAACCTCGAGGCCGCCGGCAAGCTGGTGGACTTCTCGCTCTCCGATCCGGCCGTGATCATCGGCTTGTTCATCGGCGGGCTGGTGCCCTACCTCTTCGGTGCGATGGCCATGGAGGCCGTAGGCCGCGCGGCTGGCTCGGTTGTGATCGAGGTGCGTCGTCAGTTCCGTGAGATCAAGGGAATCATGGAAGGCACCGCCAAGCCCGACTACTCCAGGGCGGTCGATCTGCTCACGCGCGCAGCCATCAAGGAAATGATCGTCCCGTCGTTGCTGCCCATCCTGGTACCCGTGGCGATCGCATTCGGCATGAATTACCTCATGGGCCCCGGCGCCGGAGTTCGCGCCCTGGGCGGCCTGCTGATCGGCACCATCGTGACAGGACTGTTCGTCGCTATTTCGATGTGCACGGGCGGCGGCGCCTGGGACAACGCCAAGAAGTACGTTGAGGAAGGTCACTTCGGCGGCAAAGGCTCAGAGGCACACAAGGCCGCGGTCACGGGCGATACGATTGGCGATCCGTACAAGGACACCGCCGGCCCCGCGATCAATCCGTTGATCAAGATCATCAACATCGTCGCGCTGCTGCTCGTACCGCTTCTCTGAAGCGAACGAGAGGACAACCGGGTTGCTGGCCAACTGGTCCGCTGGTTGGCTGGCCAGATCCGGAGACGAGAACGGCGCCCCTGAGGCGCCGTTTTCATTTCTGAGCCAGGAAAGCAGCCCACCGTCGGCCAACGGGCCGCCGAAGGAATCAGCTTGCTCTTGCGATGATCCTTGCCAAGGGCTGCGGGCGGCCCAGGTGGTAACCCTGCACGAAATCCACTCCCATGCGAGTCGCTGCCTCGAGGGCACCGATGTCTTCCACCTGTTCGGCGACCACCTGGAAATTGAGCGTCCTTGCGAGTTTGATCATGGCCGCCACCATGGCCTGATTGACCGTGTCGATGGCGAGATTGCGGATGAATGAGCCGTCGATTTTCAGATAGTCGAGCGAGAGATTCTTGAGATTGCCGAAGGACGACAAACCGCGGCCGAAGTCATCCAGAGCAAAGCGGCAGCCCATGCCATGCAGGACACCAATGAACCGCTGCGCATGCTCGATGTTGGTGATCACGGCGTTTTCAGTGACCTCGAAACACACCTGATCGGCGACCACACCGGTGCGATCCAGCACATCGACCACGAATTCCAGGAATTGCGGATCGCCCAGCGTCTGGCCGGAGAGGTTGATGGCGATGCTGCGATCAGCGGGCACGCGGATGGCACCGCGGGCGAGCGCCGTCAGCGCCGCCTGCACGACCCAGCGATCCACATCGCCCATCAGACGATAGCGTTCCGCGGCGCGCACAAATTCCGTCGGCGAGATGCCACCCGGCACCGTGTCATCCTGCAGACGCAGCAGCACTTCCAGCGCGGGGCCCACGGCGCCGTTCGAGGCAGTTGCAATGATGGGCTGCGCCATCAGCTCGAAGCGGTTGTCCTTGAGCGCTGTCTGCAACCGCTGCAGCCAGTGGATCTCACCGCGATGGCGCGCAACCGACTCATCGCGCGCCGAGTACACGTGCACGTGGTTGCCCTGCTTCTTCGCAACGTAACAGGCGGAATCGGCAGCGCTCATGATTTCATCCGGCACGCCGCTGTCCCGCGAGATCTCGACCAGGCCGACGCTTACGCCGATGTTGAAGATCTTGTCCTTCCAGACGAAACGGTACTCGCTGATTTTCAGCACGACATCATCAGCGATCTGGCGCGCCTTCTCGAGCGGACAGCCGGTCAGCAGCAGTCCGAACTCATCGCCACCCAGCCGGCCGACGGTGTCGGAATCGCGCACCGTCTGTTTGAGCAGCGCAGCCACCTCGCGCAGCATCGTATCGCCGGCCATATGGCCGCTGCTGTCGTTCACGACCTTGAACCGGTCGAGATCGAGATAACACATCACGTGCCGCGTCGGGCTTGCGTGCGTGGCTTCGAGCGCCTCTTCGAGTCGCCGCTCGAATTCGCGTCGATTGACGAGCCCGGTGAGCGCGTCGTGACTGGCCTGATAGGACATCTGCCGGGTGATGCCGCGCAGTTCGCTGACGTCGCGCACTGCCACGACAGTTCCTGCCAGATCGGCTTTGGGACCCTTGAGCGGGGTCACCGTCAGCTCCACCGATCGCTCATCGGTTCCATTGCGCGAAATCATCAGACCGCGCCGCCCCACCGTGACTCTGGTCTGCGTGGTCAGACACTGGCGTACCGGATCGCCCAGCGAGCGCCGGTCGTGTTCGTCCACCAGCGTGATGATGTCGGTGATGGTCTTGCCGAGTGCGTCGGCGCCGGAAACACCAATGAGCTGTTCGGCGGCGCGATTGAGGTAGTCGATGCGTCCGGTGACGTCGGTCGTGATGATGCCTTCGCCCAGCGAATCAAGCGTGTCCCAGGCCGTGGGGCGTGTCTTGGCCGCCGTCGGCACCAGCGTGCTGGCCCGAGGGCCCATCTCGAGCAGGGTCAGCAGCAGTGCGGGGCCGCCCTGATAATCGATGCGCACCGCGGACAACTCGGCGCGAATCGTCTGATCGCGATGCGTCTGCAGTTCGACTTCGAGGCGGTCGAGACCGGGTATTTCGCCGAGCACGCGCTGCAGATGGTCGCTGACCAGTTCGCGATAATCAGGATGGACGAAATCGGCCATGGTGCGACCGATGAGCTGCTGCGGTTGCCCCTGGCCTGTCAGCGATGCGAACCGCTGATTCGCGAACACGATGCCTTCGCGATGCACGGCCACCGCTTCATGCAGCCCGCTCAGCAGTCCCACGAGCGAGCGTTCACGTTCGCTGATGAGCAGATCCTTCACCGCCACCTGCTCCAGCAGTTTGTTCACGCTGGCGGCCAGTGTCTGCGCCGACCCCTCCGTGCCACGCAGCCGGTCCGTGTAGCGACCTTCGCGCACGATCGCATCGAGCTGCTGCGAAGCGCGACGCAAGGTCGCCGCCCGGCGTTCACGCCAGAACAGCGCGAAGGCCAGAGCCACGACTGCAACCGCGAGCAACGCCGTGGAAATATTCGACATCCCTAACATTTCGCAGGGGTACTCATCGACAAACCGTCATTGCGAACCCTAATCCCCGTGGTGTTTGACGCATCGACCGTACGTTGCGGTCCATGCTGCGTCATCGCGTGCCGGGCACCTGCCCCCCCGATCACGCAATGCTTATGGTCGTACCCTCACGTCCGCAGAATTCTGATGCAAGCCACTGACCAACGTGGTTGCAGCATATCGGACGACAGGATCGCTGCCGCTCAGATTGACCATAATTGTAGATGCGTTTTTCGTCCGCACCCACGCGCGAAAACCCTGCAAATTTCGGTGTCGGAAATCTTGGCAGCGGGCGCGCAAACGACGACTCGTCACTCGAAGCACGCAGGCGAACTCCGGGTGCCTGCAACGCTTCGATGGGGCACCGAGTCCGCTCCGTGCCGATGCGAGTGAACCCGATGAATGCACCACGGGATACCCGCAACGCGAGCTCACCATAACCTTGTCTGGCGAGATCAAAGTCCGTACGCTTGCCGCCGCCCTCCACGGCCTTCGACGTCACTACCGCACGATGGCCCAAGTGATTGATCCGGACCGCAATAAGACCCCCCGCACATGAACATCGAACTGGCTAGAGAGCAGATGGTTGGACAGCAGGTCAACACCTGGGAGGTGTTCGACGACCGGGTGCTGTCGGTGATGCGGGAAGTGCCACGCGAGCGGTTTGCACCGGCCGCCTGGCAGCACGTGGCCTTTGCGGACGGCCCCATTCCCATCGGACACGGCCAGGTGATGCTGGCGCCGAAGATTCACGGCCGGATCCTGCAGGCGCTGGATCTCAATCCGTCGGATCTGGCTCTCGAGGTCGGCACCGGCACCGGCTATCTGTCCGCGTGCATGGGCCGACTGTCCGGTCGTGTCCGCTCTCTCGAAATCATTCCCGAACTGGCCGAACAGGCACGCGCCAACCTCCTGTCCGTCGCCGTGAACACTGTGGCGGTCGAGACGGCCGACGCCATGCAACTGGACGAACAGGGCGTGTACGACGCGATCGCGGTGACCGGCTCACTGCCGCTCTACGACGAGCGTTTCCAGCGCGCCCTGAAGATCGGCGGACGCATGTTCGTCGTCGTCGGCCAGGCGCCGGTCATGGAAGCCTGGAAGATCACCCGCCTGGGTGAGCGCGAGTGGCAGCGCGAAGGTCTGTTCGAAACCGTGATCGATTCGCTTCAGAATGTAACCCGACCGCCCGCTTTCGTGTTCTGAGCCGGTGTCAGCACCGTCGCGTCGCCATTCACCGATCTTCAGCCGCCATTCGCCGCAAGGCGCTTTTCTTCATCATGAGCATCCCTGAAATTACCCCGGCCGAGTTCATTGCTCGACGCGAACGCGGCGACGCCATGACGCTGCTTGATGTCCGCGAAGAATGGGAACTGGGCGTCGCGAGCGTGCCGGGGATCGTGCATATCCCGATGGCTGACGTGGCAGAGCGTATCGGTGAACTCGACCGGACCACTGAAGTGATCGTCATGTGCCGTTCGGGGCGCCGCAGTCTGGAAGTCGCCAGGTTCCTGCAACAAAACGGCTTCCAGGCGGTCAACCTCGCCGGCGGTATCCTGGCGTGGTCGCGCGACGTGGATGCAACCATTCCGACCTACTGACGCGTCATAGGACGGTGCCGCAGGTCCTTGGCGACCTCGGTCGACCATTTGAACAACGCAAACGACCGGTCGCGATTGCACTGGTCGCTGTCCGGGAACCTGGGAAACTCATCAATGAAATTGCGTGCGCACATCCTTCGCTGTCTGAATCGCTCGGTCGCGGCATCGCTGCTCGGCGGGCTCTCATTGCTGGCCCTGAGCCCGGCCGCACCCGCCGCGGACCTCGTGGAGGTCTATCAGCGCGCCCTTCAGAACGATCCGCAGATCCGCGAGGCCGATGCCAACCGCCTGGCGAGCCGCGAGGCCAAACCGCAGGCACTGGCATCACTGCTGCCGCAGATCAGCGCGTCGGGCTCGTTCGTTCACGACGATTCAAGCGGCTCCAGCGTGTTTCCCGTCAACGATCCGGAGACCAATGAAATCGTCGTACTGAATCGGGACACCGACCTCAAGACCGATACCAGGCAGTACCAGATTCAGCTGCGCCAGACGCTGTTCCGCTGGGATCAGTGGGTCACGCTCAAGCGTGCAGACGCTCAGGTCGCACAGGCGGAGGCGGATTACCAGGCCGCGCAGCAGTCGCTGATCCAGCGCACCGCGCAACGCTATTTCGATGTGCTCGCTGCACAGGACACGGTCGATGCCGCGCAGGCCACCCTGGAAGCTCTGACTCGCCAGCTCGAACAGGCCGAGAAACGCTTCGAGGTCGGTCTCATTGCGGTGACGGACGTGCAGGAAGCGCGGGCGGCCCACGACTCGGCTGCTGCCGACGTGATTCAGGCCAAGCGCAGTCTCGCCACGGCCGAGGAACTGCTGCGCGAACTGACCGGCGAATCCTTCGACACGCTGTCCGCGCCCATCGAGGACATGCCGCTCAAGTCGCCTGATCCGATGAATGAGGAGCAGTGGGTCGCGACGGCGCTGGATCAGAATCTTCAGGTCATTTCGGCGCGTCTCGCGACCGACATCGCCAAGCAGGATGTCCGCGTGGCACGCGCCGGCCATCTGCCCAGCATCGATCTGGTTGCAGGTCGCAGCGGCCAGGACGTGACGGGCGACCAGATCATCACCAATCCTGCTCTGGGGACCGCGCCCGAAACCCGGACCCAGTATCCGGCCGATCGCGACGGCACCGATGACTCCATCGGCATTCAGGTCACCATTCCGATCTATTCCGGCGGCGGTACTTCGTCGGCAGTACGCCAGCGCGTGTATCTGCACCGCGCGGCGCGCGAACGTCTGGAGCGTGCCAATCGCGAAACCGAGCGTGCGACGCGCGATGCCTACCTCGGCGTGCTGAGCGAAATCTCGCGCGTGAAGGCGCTCAAGCAGGCGCTGGAGTCCAGCAAGACCGCGCTGCAGGCGACCGAGGCAGGTTTCGAAGTGGGCACGCGCACAACGGTCGATGTGCTGGATGCACGCCGTCGTCTGTTCGAGGCCCAGACGAGCTATTCGCGCAGCCGCTATGACTACATCATCAATGTGCTGAATCTGCAGCTCGCCACCGGCACGCTGAAAGCTGACGATCTGCGCGAGATCAACGGCTACCTGAAGGAACGCGAGATCACCAAATAGTGGACGCTCCGGCTCGACCGCACGCCAGAGAGTCATCTCTCTGGCGTGCCCCGGCTTTCAGATATTCACGCGTCCCTGCGCGATTGCAGCAACGGTTCGATCAGCGACAACAGTCGCTCCAAGGCTCCACGATTGTTCTCGAGCACGCTCACACCGGCGTGCCCCATCGCTTCGACTCGATGTCGATCCTGTGCGAGAGACTCCAGAGTCGCTGCCAATGACGCAGCAGAATCCACGACGATGGCCGCGCCCTGCTCCACCAGCAGTTTCGCGATGTCGGGTGCATTGAAGTTGTTGGGACCGGTCAGCACCGGCCGGGCCAGGGCCGCCGGTTCCAGCAGATTGTGGCCACCGATCGCCACGAAGCTGCCGCCGACAAACGCCACGTCGCACGCCGCGTAGAACAGAGTCAGTTCACCCAGCGTGTCGCCGAGCATGACCTGGGTCTGCGGCGTCAACGCCTCCTGGGCAGACCTCGACACGAAGGTGACCTCACTCGCGCCCAGCCACTGTCGTACGCGCTCGAATCGATTGGGATGCCGCGGGACCAGTACCAGCAGCGCGTCCGGTCGCTGAGCGATCAGAGCGCGATGCGCATCGAGCACCACATCCTCCTCGCCTTCGTGAGTACTGCCAGCCACCCAGACGAACCGGGCGCCGAACTGTGAGTTCCGCAATTCGCTGCCGCGCGTCAGCAGATCTGCCGGCAGCCGCATGTCGAACTTGATGTTGCCGGTCACATGAATCCGCGCCGCGGGCGCACCGACAGCACGGAACCGGTCCGCATCGACGGCGGTTTGTGCAGCGATGGTGATGTCCTGCTCGAGCACCGCTTTGAACAGTGCCGAAAACCGCTGGAAGCGTCGCACTGACTTTTCCGACAACCGCGCGCTGGCGAGCACGATGGGGATGCGGCGACGAGCGCATTCGCGATACAGAGTCGGCCACACCTCGGTCTCGAGAACGATGCCAAGCTGCGGCCGCACCCGTTCGAGAAACCGCCGCACGGAGCCCGTCAGATCGTAGGGCAGATAGACGTGAGTGACCGACGCACCGAACAGCGCCCTGACACGAGCCGCACCCGTCGGCGTTGCCGTGGTCACGATCAGGGTTCGTCCGGGATAACGTTCGTGCAGCGTACGGATCAGCGTCGCCGCAGCCTGCACTTCGCCGACGGACACCGCGTGCACCCAGATCGAAGGTTCATGTACACGTACGCGGGTGAAGCCGAAGCGTTCGCCCAGTCGATCGCGATACAACGGATCGCGGATGCCACGCCATACGGTCACGGCAAAGGCCATCGGCGCTGCGACGCAGACCAGAACCCTGTAAATCAGCCGAATCATTGGCGCGCAAGGCTACAGGCTATCGTCGCTGCGAATCCATATTTATGGCGCGGCGGCATTCTCGACTAACATTGCGCCCCCGCATGAGTACGTCCGACCAGAATGCTGCGGCCGAGATGAAGGCCGGAAATCGCCGGTCCGCACCGCAGCCGGAGCGCGTACCCCTGTATCGGTTCCTCGGACCGCGTTACTGGGGAGTGTGGCTGGGCATCGCCATCGTGCGGCTGGTCAACCTGCTGCCGTTGCGCGGTCAGATGATCATCGGGCGCGCGACTGGCCGACTGGCCCTGCTGTTCGCCCGGCGTGATCGTCGGACGGCAGAAATCAACATCGGTCTGTGTCTGCCCCAGCTCGACGCCACCGAACGTCGACGTCTGTTGCGGCGGCATTTCGAATCACTGGGCTGCGCGCTCTACGAGACAGGCCTGGTCTGGTGGGCCAGTGCCGAACGTCTGCGACGCCTCATTCGTTTCGAAGGCATCGAGCACCTGAAACAGGCGCTGGCGGGGGGCCATGGCGCGCTGATGCTGAGCGCTCATTTCACGACGCTCGAGATGGGTGCCCGTGCGCTCACGTTGCTCGGCCCCACGAGCATCATGTATCTGACGCCGGCCAATGCACTCATTGCAGAACTTTCACGCCGCGGGCGCACGCGTCACACGGTGCAGGCAATCTCGTCGGATCAGATCCGCGACCTGCTGCAGAATCTGAAGAACAATCTGCCGGTGTGGTATGCACCCGACCAGCGCTTCACGGACAAGAACAGTGAGCTGGTGGAATTCTTCGGCCATCCGGCTGCGTCCAACGTCGCCACCTCGCGCCTGGCGCGAATCTCACGCGCGCCCGTGCTGCCGTATTTCCCTGCTCGCAGCCGCGACGACAGCAGCTACGTCATCCGCATTCATCCGCCCTTCGATCATTTCCCTTCGGACGATCCGGTTGCCGACACCCGACGTTTCCACGAACTGATCGAGGCGCACGTACGCGAGTATCCGGATCAGTACCTGTGGGCCTACAAGCGGTTCCGCCGCGATGGCTTCGATCCATACCGGCAGGCGAATGATGCTTGAGAGTCCTGGATCAGAATGCGCAGAGCGCGACTGAGCGCTCTCACTGGAGTTGTTTCTTGCCGCCAACCGTCAACGGTCAACCGTCAACTTCGTTGTTTCATCCTCGGTACTGGACTACCTGGTTCGCCCTGGGATTGCTGCGTCTGTTTGAACCGCTGCCCTATGGACTCCTGTTGTGGCTGGGGCGTCGCATCGGCGATCTGATGTTGTTGTTGCCGCTGTCGTTCGTGCGCATCGCACGGCGGAACCTCGAGCTGTGCTTTCCCGATCTGCCGGCAGGCGAACGTCAGCGCATCCTGCGCGGGCATTTCCGCAGCGTCGGCATCGGCCTGTTCGAAACCGCAATGAGCTGGTGGAGTCCGGATGAGCGCATTCGCAAGCTGACGCAGCTCGAAGGCCAGGAGCATCTGGAAGCTGCGCTGGCTGCCGGCAAGGGCGCGTTGCTGCTCAGTGCGCATTTCACGACGCTGGAAATCGGGGCGCGCTCGCTGTGCGTGCGTCGCGAAACCAACATCATGTACCGCCCGACCAGCAACCCGGTGCTCGAGAACTTCCTCAGTCGCAACCGCAGCCTGCACGCCAAACGCGCCATCCCGCGCGATGACATCCGCAAGCTGGTCTCGGCGCTGAAGGCCAACGAGCCGGTGTGGTACGCACCCGATCAGAGTTATCGCAAGAAAGGCGCGGAAATGGTGCCGTTCTTCGGTATTCCCGCAGCCACCAACACCGCGACTTCGCGGCTGGCGCGCATGACAGGCGCCGCCGTGCTGCCCTACTTCGCCGAACGGTTACCGGGCTCGCAAGGCTATCGCATGACCATTCATCCTGTGCTCGAAGATTTTCCGAGCGAGGATGCCGTCGCCGATGCCGAGCGCTTCAACCGACTCATCGAAGCCCACGTGCGACGCGTGCCTGAGCAGTACCTGTGGATTCATCGGCGCTTCAAGGGACTCACGCCCGACTATCCCGACTACTATCGCAAGTGAGTGCGTTAAGCCGCAGCTATTCCACAGCGGCGCTCGCCTGCCCTGCGTAGCCTTCCATCAGCCATCGCCATTGCTGGTCGCCGAACACACCACGTCCGGCATCCACCTTGAGCAGCGAACGCTTCAAGCGCGCAAGGACGCGCTTTTCCCAATCGCCGCGCGAGCGGATCCGGCCGCGATCGAAATCCAGCACGTAAGCGGCGTCACCCTCGCCCAGGAGAATGTTGTGGCAGTTGAGATCCGCGTGCTGAACGCCGTGTTCATGCAACCTGGCAATGACGGCACCTATCTGTTGCCAGCGCTGTTGAACGAGTTCCGGCATGGCCACAGCGAGGGTCTGCGATGGGGGCAATTCCTCAGTGATGAGATCCGCCTGGTAGGTGAGACCTCGTTTGACATAGCGAGCTGCGATGGGCCGCGGCACGGGCAATCGCAGTTCACGCAGGCGCGCGAGCAGACGCCATTCGCGAAAGGAGCGGGTTCGGTTCGCTCCGCACCAGAGGTAGCGGTCGCCCGATAGCCTGGCCGCGAAACCGCCTCGCCGATAGTGACGCAGTACCCAGCGGCCATCTGCGCTGTTGATGAAACATACGCTGCCTCTGCCACCGGTCACCTCGCGCTGTTGCCCGCGCGCTGCCCAATACGCCGGCGTGAACCAGTCGGCTTGCGGCTTACGCGGAAGCGAGGCGTCGTATAGGATGCCGCCGCCGGAGACCTCAGAGATGGCTTCATCGATCATCGATCGCGTCCCTTTCGGTTTCGGTCACTGCTGGGCATGAGAACGTCGGCGCCATAAAAGAACTCAAGAAATGCTCGATCTGTCGATTCCGCAGCACGCGATTATCCCCGAAGCTTCGGACAATGTGCGTGCAATGAGGTATTGAGCAGCTGATGTCCGCGTCCTTCTTCAGCACCGTTCCGCGATCCGTCTGCGTGCTGCGCCTGTCGGCGATCGGCGATACGTGCCATGTGCTGGCGGTCATCCGCACATTGCAGCATGCCTGGCCGCAGACCCGGTTCACCTGGGTGATCGGTCGCGTCGAAGCCAGATTGCTCGGCCATATTCCGGACATCGAATTCGTGGTGGTCGACAAGGGCAGTCTGCCCAGGGCTTATCGAACGCTGCGGGCTGCCATGAAAGGCCGTCGTTTTGACGTGCTCATGCACATGCAGCTCGCACTGCGCGCCAGTCTGCTGTCGATGGCAATTCCTGCGCGCGTGCGGCTGGGTTTCGACCGCCACCGTGCACGCGAACTGCAATGGCTGTTCACGACCAATCGCATCCGTCCCGCGGAACGGCAGCATGTGCTCGATTCGCTGTTCGGCTTTGCCGAGAAATTCCATGTCCATGAGAAGTTGCTGCGCTGGGACATTCCGCTTCCCGATGCGGCCCGGACGTATGCACGACGTGTCATTCCGGACAATACGCAGACGCTCGTCATCAGCCCCTGCTCGAGTCACCTGCTGCGCAACTGGCGCGCTGAACATTACGCACAGGTTGCCGACTATGCAGTGAATGCTTTCGGCCTGCGCATCGTATTGTGTGGTGGGCGCAGCGATGTCGAGCAGCGCATGGGTCAGGACATCCAGGCGCGCATGAAACATCCCAGCAAGAATGTCATCGGCAAGGACACGCTGCTGGAGCTGCTCGCAACACTGGAGCGGGCAACGATACTGCTTACACCGGACTCCGGGCCGGCGCACATGGCAACCGCAGTGGGGACGCCGGTCATCGGCCTCTATGCAGCGACCAATCCCGCGCGCAGTGGGCCCTATCTGAGCCGGCAATGGTGCATCGACAAATACGATGCTGCCGCGCGCCAGTTTCTGAACAAGCCCGCGGCGGAAATTCCGTGGACGACCAAGATCGAGAAGCCGGGCGTCATGGACCTCATCACACCCGATGACGTGACAAGGAAGTTGCACAGCGTGATGGCGGCGCTGGCAAAACGCCGCTGACCGCTGCGCGTGAGCTGAACGCAACTGCTGAATTGATCGGCTTCAGCGCGAGATGGAACGCACGCAGGCGCGTTTACAGGCGCCAGTAGCCCAGTCGTTTGCGTGCCTGCAGTCGCCGCCACGGATTGAGCGGCTTGCGGCGCAATCCGGTCCGACCCAGTTCGATCGCGCGGGTGGCCGCGTCCAGCACACGTTCGCTCGAACGACCATCGCGCCAGGGGTGAATGCGATCGGCATAGTCGCGAACCGCGCGCATCAGATCATCCGGTCGCGTCAGTGCGCGCCGAATCGCCGGAATCACTTCGTCGACCTGCCGGACGTCGAGGAGATGCGGCCCGGGGCGCCTGTTACGGAACGTCACTACGGGCCGCAGTTGCGTGAGGAATTCCGGCACCACGGAAGAAGTATCCGACAGCAGCACATCGGCCTGGGCGTACAGCGCGAGAATGTCATCGGTCATGACAAAGCGCAGATTCGGTCCTTCGAGTGCGCGATAAGACTCGATCACCTCCGGCGCCATCTTCGGATGCAAGGTCACCAGCCACTGCCAGGCGCCCTCCCGTGCACTGTCCGCGATGGTCTCGCGCAGGATGCGTGCCGATGTGATGCTCTCGGTGAATGTGGACGCATACATCACGGTCGGGCGCTCGCCAGCCACGCGCGGATAGCGGCCCTGGAACAGGGGATCCAGCTTCGACCAGCCGGTCTCTTCCACGCGAAAGAAACCGAGCTGGTCAGCCAGTGCCTGAAACGGCAGCGTTGTGTCGGGACCCTGCGTGCAATAGAGGTCGAATGACCCGCGCACGCGGAAGTGGCCGCGCGATTCGCTGCGTTTGCCAACGCTGAAGCCGTGGAAGACCTCGACCTTCAGCCCCGGAAAGAAGGCCGGTACCCAGTTGCCCGGCACAAAGACGACGTCGGGCCGCCAGTCGATGACCGCACGAGCGCAGGCCAGTCGCTGTTCGTCGACATGCAGGTACCCAGCCAGCGCTTCGCGCTCGACAAACCAGGCAGCCTCATTGCCCCGCGCACGGATGGCAGCCTGCAACGGGCGCAGAATGGCCAGGGCATAGAGCTCCGAGACGAACAACAGATAGCGCGTCACGTCAATCCCCGCGATCGATTACGATTCGGTGCTGCTTTCGCAGCACCTCCCCCTCTGTGCCATCCGCCCGCCGGTGTGTGAAACTTGCACGATGACATCGACGTCCCCGCTTCCCATCACCCTGCTGGTCATCGCTCGCAACGAGGCGGAAGTCATCGGACGCTGTCTGGATAGTGTGCCATTTGCTGCCGAAAAGCTGGTTATCGATTCGGGCAGCACCGACGCCACGGTCGCAAACGCTCAACGCCACGGCGCACGCGTCGTACATCAGGACTGGCTGGGATTCGGAGCCCAGCGCAATTTCGCCACTACCCAGGCCAGTCACGACTGGATTCTCTCGCTCGACGCCGATGAAACGCTGTCGCCGGAACTGGCCGGGGAGCTGACGACGCGCCTGCCCGAATTGCTCAACTCGAAGCTGGCAGGCGCATTCATTCGCAGGCGCACGTGGTACATGGGTGCGCCCATGCGCTGGTATCGGCCGATGGTGGGCGAGCGGCTTGGCCGGATCTATCACCGTGGCCGGGCACGCTGGAGCGATGTGCGCGTACACGAGTCGCTGCAGTTCGACGGGCGCACGATCACCTTCCGTCATGCCTTCGTCCATCACCACAATCCGACGCTGGTGCACCGGCAGCTCAAGGTGCTGCAGTACTCCGAACTCAAGGCCCGCGACTGGATGGACAACTCACGTCCCTCCAGCCTGTGGATGGTCCCGCTGGTGTTCATGGCTGCATTCATCAAGGACTATGTTCTGCGGCTGGGCATTCTGGACGGCGGCCGCGGCTTCGTCGTCTCGCAGGTAGCTGCTTCGTACGCGGTCTACAAACGCCTGCGATACTACGAGATGAAGCGCAATCCCGCGTCAGTCGAGCTGGCAGACAAGGTCATGCATGACCTGTTCAAGTCCTGACCAGCGCATCCGATGTGCGGCATTGCAGGGTTTCTGACAGCGCAGCCGGGTCCGCAGGACCCGCAGCGCATTCTCGACGCGATGGTGCTGAGCGTCTCGCACCGCGGCCCGGACGATTGCGGTACGTGGTTCGATCGCGATGCCGGTGTGGGCCTCGGTCACCGCCGTCTGTCCATCGTCGACCTGTCGGCCGACGGGCATCAGCCCATGATCTCGGCCGCACAACGCTACGTCATCGTCTTTAACGGCGAGATCTACAATTTCCGCAATCTCAGCGCTGAGCTGCTCGCGCTCGGGCATCAGTTCCGCGGACACTCCGACACCGAAGTGCTGCTGGCAGCAATCGAAACCTGGGGCATCGAGTCAGCACTGCGACGCTGCAATGGCATGTTCGCTTTCGCCCTCTGGGATCGCGCCGAACGACAACTGCATCTGGCACGCGATCGCATCGGCAAGAAGCCGCTGTATTACGGCTGGATCGGTTCCACGCTGGTATTCGGCTCCGAGCTGAAGGCGCTCTTCGCCCATCCGCAATTCGACTTGCAGGTCGACCCGGGTTCACTCGCATTGTTCCTGCGACACGGCTATGTGCCGGGTCCCTGGTCCATCCTCAAGCGGGTCTACAAGCTGCCACCGGGCAGTTCGATCACGCTGCGCGCGGCAGACGCCGCCGGCGGTGGCGCCAATCACGATCCGTTGTCCGCCGCACGGCGTTACTGGGACGCGCGGGAAGTGGTGACGGCCTCGCTGGCAGATCCGGTCCGCGACAGCGTCGACACCACGCTGGAAAGGCTCGACGCATTGCTGCGCGATGCGGTCGCGACCCGGCTGTACGCCGATGTTCCGCTTGGCGCATTTCTCTCCGGCGGCATCGATTCTTCGCTGGTCGTGGCGTTGATGCAGGAGCAAATGACCCGGCCGGTGCAGACATTCTCGATCGGCTTTCACGACTCCCGGCACGATGAAGCGCCGCACGCGCGAGCCGTGGCCAATCATCTCGGCACCGATCACACCGAACTCTATGTGACCGGCGAAAGCGCTCTGGAGCTGGTTCCGGAACTGCCGCGCCTGTTCGATGAACCTTTCGCCGATTCATCGCAGATTCCCACCTTCCTCGTCGCGAGGCTCGCCCGCCAGAGCGTGAAAGTTGCGCTTTCCGGCGATGGAGGCGACGAACTCTTCGGCGGATATGTGCGCTATCAACGCGCGTTGCGTGTGTGGAATCTGCACAACGCGGTGCCGCGAGTCGCGCGCCAGCTGCTGGCAAAACTGCTCCACTCGCACGCAGATCGCGAAGCGCGCGTCAGCAAGCTCGCCAAGGTGGCCGCCGAGCTGCAGGTGCAGACACCCGCCGACGTCTATCTCAATCGCATGTCGCGCTGGCGCCGGCCGGGAACCGTGGTGCACAACGGCACGGAACATCCGACGCCTTTCACGAGCGATGCGCTGCGTCTGCCGATCGCTGACGTCGCGCATTCACTCATGTATCTCGATCTGGTGACTTATCTGCCGGAAGACATACTGGCGAAGGTGGATCGTGCCACCATGGCGGTGGGTCTCGAAGCGCGCGCACCGCTGCTCGATCATCGCGTCATCGAACTGGCATTTCGTATCCCGACTCAGTACAAGCTGCGCGACAAGCAGCAGAAATGGATTCTGCGGCAATTGCTGCGGCGCTATCTCCCGCACAACCTGATCGATCGCCCCAAATCAGGTTTCGGCGCACCTGTCAGCGTGTGGTTGCGCGGCCCGCTGCGATCCTGGGCTGAGGCGTTGCTGGAACCGCAACGCATGGAGCGCGAGGGGTATCTCGCACCGGCGCCGGTGAGCGCCATCTGGAACGATTTCCTCGCGGGCCAGCGCAAGTGGCACACGCATCTGTGGAACGTATTGATGTTCCAGGCATGGCTGGAATGGGCCAGGAGGGAAAAGGATTCGGTGACGGGCGACGGGTGACGAGCGGAAAGGTCCTCGTTCTCATTTTCTCATCGCTCATCACCGCATTACGCTCGTCACACCGCCACTCTCGTCACCCACGTCAACCGTCACTCATTCATCCCCAGGGCACTCCTCATGCAAGACATCCTCGTCCCCATTTCCCCCGGCGAACTCATCGACAAGATCACCATCCTGCAGATCAAGTCCGAGCGCATGACGGATCCGGTCAAGGTCGCAAATGTCCGCAATGAACTTCAGCAGCTCGAGGCGACCTGGAAAGCGTCCGAGCACAGCCGGCACGACATCAGCAGCGAGTGGGCCGCACTGAAGGCGATCAACGAAAAACTGTGGGTGATCGAAGATGACATCCGCGACAAGGAACGCGACAAGACATTCGATGCGACCTTCATCGAACTTGCACGCGCCGTCTATGTCACCAACGACGAGCGTGCCGCGGTGAAGAAGCAGATCAATACGAAGCTGGGCTCGCGAATCGTCGAGGAGAAGAGTTACAGGGAGTACAAGTGACGGTGATCAGCCGAACCAGGTGACTTCAGTCACGCAGGTGACGATGGTGACGAAGATCGGCAGCGGTCAGGCGGAACCGCTGTTCAGTTCCAGCCCTTCATCAGCTTCGTCACTCCCGTGACGCCCGTCACCATCTTCGTCACTACCTCTGCAAGGTGTACTCGGCGCTGCAGTACGGGCACTTCGCCCAGCCGGTCTTTTCGATCGGCAGATAGACACGCGGATGGGAATTCCACAGGTGCATGCCGGGCATCGGACAAGACAGCGGCAGATCGGCGGTCGTGACGGTGTACTGATTCTGGGCGTTGGGCTGGATCAGTTTGGCGTTGAGATCTTCGGCGAGCTGCATGGGACGAATTCCGGATCGTTCGGTGGAGCTTCGGATTATCCAAGAGCCGGCGGGCCCAGGGAAGCGCCAGAAGGAAGGTTTCACACGCAGTTCACGCAGGCCGGGGAAACCGGGCCATAAGCCGGTGGCGCTACGCCCCTAACGCTCACCCATCACTTCATCCCAGATCTCGATCACGCCCCGGCGTTCGGCGACGAACTCGCTGGCGTCGACAATGTTCTTTGCACCATTCAGCGACAGGTGGTGCAGGCGCTCGCGATAGGCGCGATAGGTATTCACGAGAAAATCCACGCGCTGCTGCGAGACCAGATTGCCTGAGGCCAGGCTCTCGAGCTGACGGATGTTGTCGGAGAAGATGACTATCTCCGGATACCGGTCGGCCCATTTGAGCATCCAGTACTGCACCAGGAACTCCAGGTCGGCCACGCCACCGGCATCCTGCTTCAGGTCGAACTGACCGGCCTGCGCCTTCGAGAGGTTGTCACGCATCTTCGCCCGCATATTGCGGACTTCCTTGCGCAGATCGCCGCGGCGCACGGCCTTGCGCAGCACTTCCACGCGGGCCTCCTCGAATGCCGCCCGCAATGCGAAGTCCCCCGCGATGGCGCGCGCACGCAGCAACGATTGATGCTCCCAGGTCCAGGCTTCCTGGAATTCGTAGTCGCGGAATCCCTGCAATGTCTGCGCGAGCAGGCCGCGATTGCCACCCGGACGCAGACGCGTATCCACTTCGTACAGGCGTCCCGCAGAAGTATGTACGGTCAGCAGATGAACGAGGCGCTGCGCGAGGCGCTGGAAGAAGACGCTGTTGTCGACCGACTGGGGACCGTCGGTGCGCGCATCGCCAGGCGAGTCGTGCAGAAACACCAGGTCGAGATCGGATCCGTAGCCGAGTTCGAGCCCACCGAGTTTGCCGTATGCCACCACGATCATGGTGGGCGTGTGTTCGTGGCCCCGGGCGTCGACATATCGCGGCAGTCCATGTTTCTCGGTGATCTGCGCCCAGGACAACGCGAGCGCCTCATCGACAATGAGCTCGGCAATGTCCGTCAGCCGATCGCTGACCTTCATCAGCGGCAACTGCCCGACCAGATCGGCGACGGCAACACGAAAGAATGCAGCGCGCTGAAAATGTCGCAGTGTCTCCACCTGCCGCTCGGCATCCTCACCCAGCATTGCCGCGCGGCGCGATGCGAGTTCCTCGGCAAACTGCTCGCGGGTCGGGGGTTCTTCCACCAGGCGCGCGTCAATCAACTCATCCAGCAGCAGCGGATGGGCAGCAATCTGGTCGGCGAGGAACTGACTCCGCGCGCACAGCTGCACCAATCGCTGCAGCGCACTGGCATTCTCGTTGAGCAGCGCCAGATAGACGGTGCGCCCCCCGATCATTTCCAGGATGCGCGACACCCGCGCGAAGGTGACATGCGGATCGTCCGTAGCGGCCACACTGCGCAGGATGCGCGGCAATGCCTCACGCAATCTGCGGCGGCCGGTCTCATCGAGCCGACGGTAGTAGCCTGAGGAATGCAGTTCCTCCAGCGCGCCGGCAAACGCAGGCGCATCGGCAATGCCGATCTGCGCGAGCGCCCTGATCTGATCGTCGGTCGAACTTTCGAGATCCAGCCCGGCTGACGGCAGATCCACCTGCTCCGATCGACCCGCCACCGGTCCGAATACCGCTTCGGCAAAACAGCGCGACACACGACCACGATGAGCAGCGAGCGCTTCGGCCACGGCATTCCAGTCCGGTTTGTCCAGCGACAGCGCCAGTCGTGCCCGCGCTACGGGGTCTTCAGGCAGCGTGTGCGTCTGCTCGTCGTTCCACTGCTGCAAGCGGTTCTCGACCACGCGCAGAAAACGATAGGCTGCCAGAAGATCTTCGACGGCCTCCGGCCCCAACAGTCGCTGATTTGCCAGCAAAGGCAGGACAGCCTGCAGCTCACGTTGCTGCAACCGGCGATCGTTGCCGCCGCGGATGAGCTGGAACGCCTGCACGATGAATTCGATTTCGCGGATCCCGCCCGGGCCAAGCTTGATGTTGTCGCTCAGCTCGCGCCGTTCCACTTCGCGCGCGATCATTGCCTTCATGTCGCGCAACGACTCGAACACGCTGAAATCCAGATAGCGCCGGAAAACGAACGGTCGCAGCACCTCGTCGTACAGCGCCGGGAAATGCTCCTGCGCGGTAATGGCTCGCGCCTTGACGGATGCGTAACGTTCCCAGTCGCGTCCGTGCTGCTGCAGATAGTTTTCGAATGAACCGAACCCGAGCGCGACCCGTCCGCTGTCGCCGAAGGGACGCAGTCGCAGATCCACCCGGTACACGAAACCATCCACGGTGGTGGCCGAGAGCAACTGCGCGATCTTCTGACCCAGTCGCAGAAAGAACTCCGCGTTGTCTACCGGTCGCGGCCCGTCGGTCTCACCCTCTTCCGGATAGAGAAAGATCAGATCGATATCCGACGAATAATTGAGTTCACGCGCGCCCAGCTTGCCCATACCGAGGATGAGCATGGGCTGTGGCTCGCCCGACGCCTCGCTGCGCGGGACACCGTAGCGTGTGCACAGTGCGCCATAGCTGCGCTGATAGGCGTAGTGGATGCACGTATCCGCCAGCGCAGACAGATCCTGCAGTGTCTCGTCCAGATCCGCCCAACCGGCGATGTCGCGCCACGCAATGCGCACCATGTGCCGGCGACGGAAGAGGCGCAGCGTTTCCATCCACGACGCATCGCCGGCTGCGGCATCGTCCCGCGGCAGGTCATCGACAATCCAGCCGTCGCCCGCACGTGACTCCAGCGTACCGGCCAGCCACTCGAGCATCTGCGGGGCTCTGACACAACTCGATGCAACGAACTCGCTGCTGGCCCACACGCGCGATATCGATTCGCGCACCGCCTCGCTGCGCAACAGGCCCGCCCAATACTCGGGGTGCAACTCGCGGCTTTCCGACCAGCGAGCGCTGGCGGCATCGAGCAATGAGGCAGTCATCGTTTCACGCGACATGCAATGCAATGGTGGATGGACCGATGCGCAGTGTAGCGATCTCGCGCGGCGGTGCATCAGTCGGACACAGCTTTTGCTGGTCTGACATGGAACTTTTTCGTCATGACTGCAATGCGCGACAGGGCCCGCACACCAGCAGTGAACCTTTCCGGCGCTGCCATCGTTATTACGGACAGAAGCAGAAGCTTTGTCTGGCGGAGGAAACCATGTACGTCGAACGTCGTTCCAGTTTCACATCGCGACCGGGGTTGCTGATCGGCGTCATCGCCGTGCATCTTGCGATCGCGTATCTGCTATCGGTGAGCATGGGTGTGATCAAGATGCCCGCCGTGCTCGAGGCCAGCAAGATCGTCTTCATTCCTGAAGACAATCCCGTGCAACCTGAGCCGGAAATTCCTGTGGTGAAGCCCGAGATCGCGCAGCAGGATATCGAAACGCCGATGCCACAGATCGAGATGCCTCAGGTCGAAACTCCTGTCGAGGCGCCGCCGTCCGATACGGCGCCCGTGGCTGCTGCCGAGCCGGCCGTTTCAAGTCCGCCCGCGCAGACGCTGCAGGTGCGTTCGCGCGCGGAACCCGTGTATCCGCCGGCATCGCGACGCGCCGGTGAGGAAGGTACCGTGAAGCTGCGCATTCTGGTCGACGAGCGCGGTGCGCCGCGTCAGGTCGAACTGCTGCGGGGCAGCGGCTTCGACCGGCTCGACCAGGCCGCTATCGACGCCGTGCGCAAGTGGCGCTTCAAGCCGGCCAGCAGCGGCGGCCAGAACATCACGGCCTGGACGCAGGTAGCCGTCACGTTCCGTCTGCAGGACGCCTGATATTTCAGAGTGACTCGAGCGAAACTGGCCGGGGCGTTCACGCGCTCCGGCCTTTTTTTTGCGTCTGAGTTGGGCGCATTCGTCGCCCGGCTCCCCAAACCTTGATCCTCATCACCGATGTGGCCCGCCGAGCCACATAGGCTCATGGCGTCGCACGCCTGTGCGCGCGGCAGGTACGGCGCCACGTTCAGGGTTTGTCGCAGCTGACATTGGCGTCCGGTCCCACGGACTTTGATCGTCAGACGAGTACTTTACGGCGATGCGCCACATGCCCCACGCCCACTCGCGAGCCATCGCGCTGCACCCGGTGATTTGCCTGAAGTCATCGCTGCTCCTGGCAGTTCTGCTCGCGGCCATCTTCCTGTGCGTTGGCGCTCAGGCATCCACCGGGTTGTGCAGCCGTGGTTCGCAGTGCTCCTCTGCCACGAACAACCGCGCTCCGGACACCGATCGGCAGCTTCTGGAATTCGGATCCACCGCGCAGCTGCAGCCGGGGCCGCGACGCCATGCCCTGTCGAACGAGGAATACTTTTCTTTCAGCGGTGTCGGCGCAATCGTCTGCACGGTCGATGGGCGACAGAAAATGTCGACGGCATTTCTGGTCGGCACTTTCGACCTCGCCGTCACCGTTGCACACACCTTCGAGGGTGCGACCGGTCCCGCCACCGCAGAATCCTGCATTTACACCAGTACCGATTCGCTCGGGCAGATTCGCGAACGCATTCCGGTGTCCTACGTGAAATCGGAATGGGAAGCCGAAAGCGGCGCAGCGGGACACATCGGCAAGGATCTGGCAGTCGTTCGTCTGAGCGCCGCCTCCCACTACGCGCAGCGGACCATGCCGCTCGGCAGATTTTCGGGTCACGCCGCGCCGGTGGTACTGGTTGGATTCCGCAGCGATCTCGAATCGGATCCGCTCAAGAGCAAGGCACGCGGTACGGTCTACGAACGCAAGCTGAGCGGCACATCGTTCGCGCCGCCCGAGGGATTCGCTCATGACATCGATGCGCGCGGTATCGCTTCCGGTGCACCGGTGATCGATGAGAAAAGCGGCGTCATCATCGGCATCCATACCGTTCGATCCGATTACGACTCGGCATACCCGACTCGGCGCAATACCATGATCACCATGAACGAATGGCTGGAAGAAACCCTGCGCGCCGAAATGCAGGCCAGCGACGAAAAAGGCGCCGACTCCAAACTCTGAGCGCACCCCCCGCGTCAGATTTCCACTACACGACCGCACCGCCCCCAGCGGAACCCGGCAATTTGCTCACCCGTTGCACGGGTAGTCCCACGGCATTCGTCGTGGCAACGGACGAGGTGGCAATGAACAGATCGCTGGTAACAGGACTCATCATAGGCGCGCTGGTAGTGACCGCCGGTGCGGCGGTCGGCGGACTCGACGTCTTCGATCGCAGCGACAAGTATGCGGACGTCATCGACGTGG
>DASTRD010000225.1:0-24227 GCA_035761425.1 Povalibacter sp. | reverse complement strand
ACCTGCACGTAGATCGCCGTGGAGAGAAAGATCGCAAGAATCCAGTAACGCACTGCGGGGACACTCCGTTGAGGCTGCGATTTTACCGAGCCGCCCCTCATGTCCTCCAGCACGAGGAACACCTATCGCCTGTACAGGCGCGCGGTTTCGATGAAGAGTTGGTCACCGACGCGCACGCCCGCTTCATTCGTCTGCGCGCCGAAACCGAAGCAGCGCAACGCACGGACCTTGCTGCGGGAACGAAAGCGAGAGTGCCGAGGTCGTACCGGTTCACGTCGCAAACCGGCGACGCATAACTCAAACGAGCGGCCGATGCTGAGAAGCCGGAAATCCAGAATCTGTGCACTGCTGGTGGCCGTGTGGCTCGGTGCGGCATACCTGTCGCACTCGGCCGGTGCCGGCGATTGGCGTACGGCAAGCCGTGAGCCGGCGGGTCTCGCGCCGAATCCGGCAAAAACGCCCGAGGCGGTGGTGCAGGTGTACGCAGCGCGGGCAGTGCGATGGCGCGGCTATTTCGGCGTGCACACCTGGATCGCCGCCAAGCCCAGTCACGCGGACGCCTTCACGGTGTACGAAGTCATCGGCTACCGCCTGCGTCGCACCGGCAACGTGGTGGTCGTGCATCGGCGCACGCCGGACGGTTACTGGTACGGCAGCAAACCGGAATTGTTGCGCGATGTGCGCGGTCCGGGCGTCGACGCACTGATCGAGCGGATCGAAGCGGCGGTGCAGCGCTATCCGTATGCACATGCTTACCGCGTCTGGCCGGGGCCGAATTCGAATACGTTCACGGCATTCGTCACGCGCGAAGTGCCGGAGTTGCGCGTGGATCTGCCACCCACGGCCATCGGCAAGGATTATCTGGGCATCAAGCCGGTCGGAATCACACCGAGCGGCACCGGTGGCCAGGTCAGCCTGTTCGGACTTGCCGGCGTGATGGTCGGTGCGGAAGAAGGTGTCGAGGTGAATCTGCTCGGCCTCACCCTGGGCGTGGACCCGCGCAGTCTTTCGCTCAAGCTGCCGCTCATCGGGCGCATCGGCCCTGACTTCGACACCCGTGTTCGCCGGATCGAAAACACGGCAGCGCCCGACGCCGCGATTGCTGCGGATCGCGAAGACCGGTCATAGTCCGGCGGATGCGAATTCCCTTACCGACCTGGCTGCGCGTACCCGTTGCCACCCTGCTCATTACGGCCAGCACGGTCGTGCATGTCACGCCGTTGCTGCTGGTGGCTGTACTCAAGGCAGCCGTGCCGCTGCGCGGCTGGCGCCGCGGCTGCGATGCCATTCTCATCTTCATCGCCGAAAGCTGGATTTCCTGCAATACCGCGATGATCCGCGTCTTCACGCACACCCGCTTTGCGGTGCAACTCGATGCGACGCTGCGTCCCGACGGCCACTATCTCGTGCTCGCCAATCACCAGAGCTGGGTCGACATTCCGGTACTGCAGGCGGTGTTCAACCGGCGCATTCCGCTGCTGCGTTTTTTCCTGAAGAGTCAGTTGTTCTGGGTGCCGCTGCTCGGGCTTGCGTGGTGGGCGCTCGATTTCCCGTTCATGAAACGCTACTCGAAACAGACGTTCGAGAAGCACCCGGAACTGGCCGGCCGCGACATCGCGACGACGCGTCGCGCCTGTGAAAAATTCAGACACATCCCCGTGTCCGTGATGAATTTTGTCGAGGGCACACGCTTCACGTCGCGCAAGCACGCCGATCAGCAGTCGGCTTTTCGATTTCTGTTGCGACCCAAGGCGGGCGGCGTCGCCTTTGTACTGAACGCGCTGGGCGATGCACTGCATGCCATCCTCGATGTCACCATCGTGTATCCGGATGGACGCTCGACGCTGGCCGACCTGTTCGCCGATCGCGTGCCGGAAGTGCGAGTGCACGTGCGCGAACTGCCCATCCCCGTCGAACTGGCTGCTGCCCGCTACGAAACCGATCCGGCGGCCCGCGAACGCATGCAGGCGTGGATCAACGAGTTGTGGGCAGAGAAGGATCGGCGCATCGCCGGTTTGCAGCGGGATCCAGGTTAAGCGGACGTCATGTCGATTTTCACCGTGGCCGCGCGTCATGGTGGCGAATGGGCCCGTCGGGTCCCATCGTTGAACTGACACAGGAGCTGCCATGAAAACGTTTGCTGTCTTTTTTCACGAAGATGCTGCGGTGCTGACGAAGATGAGTCCCGCACAGATGCAGGAAGCGATCGGCCGCTATCGCAGCTGGCTCACGCGACTGCGCGACTCGGGCCATGTGCAGGCCAGCGCCAAGCTGACGGAGGAGGGCGGCAAGCACCTGCGACGCGGCGGCCAGGGCATGGTCTCGAGCGACGGCCCCTTCGTGGAGGGCAAGGATGTCGTGACCGGTCTCTTCATTCTGCAGGCGCAGAGCTATGAAGATGCGCAGGCCCGGATCGCCGATTGTCCGCACCTGGATTTCGGCTGGATGGAGCTGCGTGAAATAGAGGTTCTCGTCGGGGCGAAATGAGCGCCGAGCAGGCATTGCTGGCCGACCTGTTTCGTCATGAAGCAGGTCGGCTGGTGGCGATTCTCACCAAGCGCGTCGGCGCGGCGCGGCTGGAACTGGTGGAAGACGCCGTGCAGGATGCGCTCGTCTCCGCGATGCGTACCTGGCCACTCGCAGGCATCCCGCGCAATCCCGCAGGCTGGCTGCACACGGCGGCGCGCAATGCACTCACCGACCGGTTTCGTCGCGCGCGGTTCGAAGTGCCCGACGAGTCGGCGCTGGAACGCTGCGAAGACGCAGACCTCACGTTCTCGAGCGAGGCGTGGCTGCAGGACGAACTGCTCAACCTGATCGCCTATTGCTGTCATCCGTCGCTTACACCAGCGGTACAGATCGCCCTGACGCTGCGTCTGGCTTGCGGGTTGAGCGTCAACGAAATTGCCGGAGCGCTGCTGGCCGCTCCGCAGACCATTGCGCAGCGAATTGTCCGCGCCAAGCGCGAGCTGCGCGCACTTGCCGTTTCATTCGAGCTGCCGCCGGTGCGAGAGCTGGTGGAAGTGCGCCTGCCAGCAATTTTGCATGCCATTTATCTGTTGTTCGATGCGGGCTATCTCAGCGCCCATCACGAGGAATGGACCCGGCCGCTGCTGTGCATGGATGCGCTCAGGCTGTCGCGACTGCTGGCCCTTCACGACGAAACCGATGAGCCCCAGACCCATGCGCTTGCGGCCCTGCTGCATTTCTCGGCAGCCAGACTTCCGGCGCGCTGCGATGCGCACGGCCGTCCGATACCTCTGGCGCAGCAGGATCGCGGCAAGTGGGATCGCGGCCTGATTGCGGCCGGCTTCTGTCATTTCGACGCATCCATCGGCGGCGATGCGATCTCGCGCTATCACATCGAAGCCGCCATCGCCGCCGTGCACGCGCGAGCCGAGAATTTCGCCGATACCGACTGGGCTGAAATCCTGCGCAATTACGACCTCCTGGCTGAGCTGTATCCGAGTCCGGTCGTCAGTCTCAACCGGATCATCGCGGTGCGTTATGCGGTCGGTGCCGAGGCCGCCTTCGAAGAATTTCAGCGCACGGAGAGTCTGCGGCGCATGCAGGAGTCGCTGCTGTATCACGCCACGCTGGGCGATCTGCACACGGCGCTGGGCGAGGAGGAGTCAGCGGCAACGGCCTATCGTTCAGCCGCTGCCCTGACGGGGAACGGCACGCTCGCGGAACTCTTCCGCGCCCGCGCCGGCGGTAGTCGTTGATCCGGCGATTCGCTGCCTGCGATGGCTGCTTTCGCTGATTACAGGGTCCAATTCAGAGCGACACTGATCGCTTCGCCCGCGCCATCATGCTGAAATTGCAGCATGAACACCGCTGCAGAGACTCAGGATCAGGCGCTGACCACGGCATTCACGGTGCTGGGGGCGCTGAGCTTCTGTCATTTCCTCAACGACATGATGCAGTCGTTGCTGCCCTCGATGTATCCGATCCTGAAGGACGGCTTGCGGCTGAGCTTCGGACAGATCGGCATGGTCACCTTCACCTACCAGCTGACCGCGTCCTTGTTTCAGCCGCTGGTCGGCCTGTACACAGACCGCCGTCCGCTGCCGTTTGCGCTCGCGAGCGGCATGGGATTCACGCTCGTCGGGCTGCTGCTGCTCGCCAACGCCGGAAGCTTCGGCACGCTGTTGTTCGCCGCAGCGGTAGTCGGAATCGGCTCATCGATTTTTCATCCCGAGTCATCGCGACTGGCCCGGCTCGCATCGGGTGGTCGGCACGGTTTCGCGCAATCCATTTTCCAGGTCGGCGGCAACACGGGCTCAGCCATCGGCCCGCTGGCCGCAGCCTTCATCGTGCTGCCGAACGGACAGAAGAGCGTCGCATGGTTTGCGCTCGCCGCCCTCATCGGCATCGTGCTGCTGACCAGGGTCGGCATGTGGCATGCGCGCCAGCACCTGAAATCCTCGCGACGCATGATGACAGACGCCCCGCTCGCGTTGAGTCGCGGCAAGGTGATTGGTGCGCTGTCCGTGCTGGTCGTGCTGATCTTCTCGAAGTACTTCTATCTCGCCAGTCTGACCAGCTATTACACGTTCTACCTGATCGAGCGCTTTCACGTTTCCGTGTGGGCCTCGCAGGTGCACTTGTTCGTGTTCCTGGCTGCAGTGGCTGCCGGGACCATCGCGGGCGGACCCATCGGCGACCGCATCGGTCGCAAGCGCGTCATCTGGTTTTCGATTCTGGGTGTGCTGCCATTCACGCTGATCCTGCCGCACGCGAATCTGTTCTGGACGGGCGTGCTCACTGTGCCCATCGGGTTGATCCTGGCTTCGGCGTTCTCCGCCATCCTCGTCTATGCGCAGGATCTCGTGCCCGGCAAGGTCGGCATGATTTCGGGATTGTTCTTCGGCGTTGCCTTCGGCATGGGCGGCCTCGGCGCCGCCGTGCTGGGTGAACTCGCCGACACCGCGGGCATCATCCGCGTGTATGGCTGGTGCGCATGGCTGCCGATTCTCGGTGTGACGGCGGCCTTGCTGCCAGACGTCACTCCCCGCCGGGCAAAGGCAAAATAGAGCGGAGCAACAGCCGCAGGAAGTCGCAGCAATCGCACACTGGACGCGATTTCAGTTCTTTGCGCCTTGTGCGCTTTTTCGCGGCTGTTTACGTGCGGGCTTTGACGGCGCTTCTCCAGCCAGCGCGTCGAGCATGCGCTTCAGCGCGAAATGCCGATAACTGAAGCGGGTGAGGTCTTCGATTTCGGTCCAGTTCGCATGACGGCTGACGTCGAGGCTGATCCAGCCGTAGTGGCCGAGATAGGCCGGGATCGTAAAGCGCTCATCGCTCCTGAGCAGTTCCTGCTGATCGATGCCGACCCAGAATGACAGGGTCAATCGGCCGTCGCTGATGCCGGCCCACGCGAACGTTTTCTTGCCGGCTTTCCACACCAGGCTGCCGAAGGCGGTGCCTTCGCTGGTCTGCGGCAGCGCGAGGCACAGTTGCCGGAACCTGCCGATGACGGTCTGAGCGCGTCTGGATTGCAGCGGATCGATGTCTTCGGCTCTGAGCTTCTGCGTTGGCGGCTTGATGGCGGGTGTCTTGCCGAGCCCGGCAATCAGGCGGGCCGGTGCGACGTTCTCGTAAGCCTCACGCACGAGCTTTGCAACCCGCTGCCACGAAATGCCCTTGTCGAGATTCACGCCCAGCCAGCCGCGCGGACCGACGTAAGGCGGCACGAAGAAATGCCCGGGCTCCTCACGGGTATAGAGCGCCTGGGCGCCGGGTGGCGCACACAGCCACAGCGCGACGCGCCCGTCGCCATGGTGATTGATGCAATAGGCAGCGAAGGTCTTGCCGCGGCGAACGCGAAAGTTCGCCGAGCCGTGCGACATGAATTCCTCTGTCTCCGGCAACCACAGACAGACCTCTCGTACGGTCTGGTTGATATCCTTCGCCATCGCTCACCCCGGGATGCAGTACGCCAGGCATCCCTCTTCGAGGAACGCTCATGCAGGATGAAACCGTAGAACGCTTCGAATTGAAACTCGCGTTCCTGGAACGTGCCAACCAGGAGCTGAGCGATGTCGTCTATCGACAGCAGCAGGAAATCGATCAATTGCGTGCCCAGCTCCTGGGTCTGACCAGCCGCATCGAGGCACTGCGCGATACGCCGACTCAGTACACCGCCGAAGAGGAGCGACCGCCGCACTACTGAGCGGCAATCGCGTTACGCATG
Organism: Povalibacter sp.; assembly: GCA_035761425.1. GTDB lineage: Bacteria > Pseudomonadota > Gammaproteobacteria > Steroidobacterales > Steroidobacteraceae > Steroidobacter. The sequence continues at coordinate 18,031 of DASTRD010000225.1, read as the reverse complement.
AGACAAAGGCCGGTGCCTCGGGGAGGCGACCGGCCTTCCTGTCAGTCCTGATGTGTCGACTCAGCCTTTGCGGCGTGCCTGCACCTTCTCCGCAATCCTCGTTCTCAGATTGAGATCGGTGGTCATCTGGTCGGCGATGCGGTTGAATTCTTCGACCTTCATGCCCTGCCGCTCGACCGCTTCCACCATCTGTTTTTCCGCAGTGGCTTTGACTTCGGTCGCCTGCTGTTCGTCCTTGGCGGTATTGAGCTTCTGCGATGCCTTCGCCTGAATGTCCTGGACCGCGACGAAGGCGGCAGCGAACTGATCCACCTTTTCATCGGCGATCTGCGCGGATGTATCTGTGGGCGGTTGCATCTGGGTCGGTGCTGTCGGCGGGCCCATGGTGTCGGGCGGCGATGACTCGGGCGTCTGCGCGTTCACCAGCGGCGTGACCACCAGCCAGCCCGCAGCGAACACAGCGATGCGCGCGAATGAGTTGCGATGATTCATGACGAGTCTCCCTCTTGGCCGTTTCCGAAACGGACGCAGGATGCGTCCATCCAGCCAATCCATGGAGAAGAGCGAAGTTCCGCCGCGATGATGCAAGCGAGTTGCGCGTCGTCGATCGTCGCACGCAGGAGCGCCGGATCGTCGGGCCCCGGCGACAGCGCGATGTAGCGATTGCCCGGCGTGTCGCGCGAGGACTACGAACGATCAGCGACCGTCGGGCGCGCGCACCATGGTGTTCATCAAGTGAGCGAGTGCTTCGCGAGGATCTTCGCAACGTCCCGTGTGCACGGGTGAGGTCTGAATGATGGTGCTGCGCGGTGCGACGAGCCAGTGAAAACGTTCGCGCAGGGAAAGTTTGCCGATGGGCCCCGCTTCGGCGCCGCCCTGACAGATGAGCGGAATGCTGGCGAGATTGCGGCGAATCGAATCGAGGTCGACCTGCGGATCGAGCGCGGTGAGGCGCACTTCGTCGAGCTCGATGCGCGCTTCGAGGAAGTCGCGCTCCTGACACGAGACGATGACGCCCGCATTGATGAACTCGCCGCGCTCGACGCGGGGCACGACGCGCACGATGGCGTAGTCATACAGACAACGCACGGATGGCCTCCTCGAGAAATGCCTGCGGCGATTCCAGCCGCCGGATCAGATAGGCCGCATAGGCATCGCGATACATCTGCGCCGTCTGGAATTGCGCGTCACCTTCGAGCCATATATCGGGAACCTGTGCCACCACATCGCGAATCAGGTCGGGCGACAGGCGCGCTGTCAGCGCCTCGGCCGCCTCGCGCAACTGTGTCGCGAAACGCAGCAGGACGTGATCGCGGATGAGCGCAAAGCGGTCCGCGCTGCGGGCCAGATAGTCATCGCTCCAGGAATGATGGAAATACAACGCGGCGCCGTGATCGATCAGCCACAGCTGGTGGTGCCACATGAGCATGTTGGTATTGCGCGCAGTGCGATCCACATTGGACACGAAGGCGTCGAACCAGACGATCGCCGACGCCTCGTCGGCCTGCGGCTGTGTCACGACCGGATCGAACATCACCGAGCCCGGCAGATAGTCGAGCGCCAGATTCAACCCGCCGCTGGCGCGTATCAGTTCCTGGATTTCCGGGTCGGGCTCGGTGCGTGCCAGCAGCGGATCGAGATCCATGAACACGATTTCCGGCACCCGCAGACCGACGGCGCGAGCCAGTTCGCCGGCGATCAATTCGGCGATCAGAACCTTGGGCCCCTGACCGGCGCCGCGAAACTTGAGCACGTACATGCCTTCGTCGTCGGCTTCGACGATGGCAGGCAATGACCCGCCTTCCCGCAGCGGGGTGACGTAACGCGTGGCATTGAGCGTTCGCAGATTCATGGGCGGGGCGACGGATCGTTCACGGATGGCGAGGATGATGTGAGTCAGATCCACATGCAATTGCTGTTTGGTCAGGGCTTTCGCTGCAGCTTTCGCAAGAATGGACGCCGGGCCTTCCCTGCCGGCGCCCAACACGCTACAACGGCGCCCGGTCGGACTTGAGCAACAACCATTGACGCAGCCTGATTCAGGGGTCGCCGGTCAGCCCTCGTGGCATTCCCTTTCCCATCGCTATGCATCCAGTCTGCTGGTGGTGCTGGTCGGGCTCGGCGCCACGCTGATTGCGGCGTATCTGCAATATCGCGCTCGCAGCAGCGAAGCGCGTGAAGTCTTCAGCGCCTGGTGCGAAGAACAACAGCAGCAGCTGACACGCACGATCGATTCCAACATCGAAGTGCTCTACGGCATGCGCGCGCTGTTCGACAGCAGTTCAGAGGTCAGGTCGCCGGAGTTTCAGCGTTATGCATCAGATGCCGCTGCGCGGCATACGCATCTGCGGTCGCTGGGCTTCCTGCAGCATGTTGCCGATGCGGACCGGAGCCGCTTCGAAGCGCAAATGTCGGCGCAACTGGGTGAACCGTTTCAGATCCTGGATTTCGGACCGGACGGCGGCCTCATACCGGCACCCACGCGCTCGCAATACCTGCCGCTGGTTTATGTACAGAAGGATGACGGGCTGCCGCCGGGCATCGATGCGCTCGCCAATCCTGAAATGCCCCGGGTCATCGAGACGCTGCGCCACACCAGCGGCGCGAGCGCCGTCGTGGCCACGGTCGAAGAAGGCGGGCGCATCCGCAAGTTCGTCCATGCCTATCTGCCGGTGTATGCACACAATGGGCATCCGCTGCCGGCTCATGCGGATCCGTACGGGTATGTGCGCGTGCGCTTCGTGCCGGAAGAAATGGCGCGGGGCACGATGGAGGCAGCCCGGCAGGCGGGCATTGCGGTGTCGTTGACGGTGCCGGAGGGACCAGTCACGCAGGATCGCGAAGGCAAGGTCCGTGCGGAGTTTGCGGACGGCGCGCGATTCGTCTGGACCGGCACGATCGCGTTCGCCGATCGCAATCTGCAGCTCGAGTTCCGCACCACGCCGGCGTATGCGGCGGGGATGCCGACCTTCTGGTCCGCATGGCCGATGCTGCTGATCGGTTCGTTGCTGACGACGCTGGGCGCGCTCGGCACGTATTCCCTGGCGAACAGTCGCATGCGCCTGCAGCTGCTCGCCGAAGACCTGACCATACAGGTGCGCGAGCGGCGCCTGAGCGAACAACGCACGGCGCAGAGCGAACAGCGCTACCGGGTGCTGGTCGAAAACAGTCCGGACTGCATCCTGCTGTTTCGCAATCACTGCGCCGTGTTCGTCAACCAGAGCGGTGTCGAGTTGTTCGGTGCATCTGCTGCCAGCGAATTGCTGGGGCGCGGCACGCTCGATCTGATCGATCCGCAGTTCCGCGAAGAGGCGCAGCGCCGGCTGGACCGCCTCCTTGCCGAGCACACCATCCTCACGCCGTTCGAAGCGCGCGTCCTGCGGCTCGATGGCACCCCCGTGGATGTCGAGATCCGTTCGGTGCCCTATGTCGTCGAGGGCGAGTTCATGTTGCAGGTCGTCGTGCGCGACATCACCGCCCGACGCAAGGCCGAACGCGAGCGCGCCAGTCTGGAAGCTGCACTGCGGCAGTCGCAGCGACTGGAAGCCATCGGCACGTTCACCGGCGGCATCGCACACGACTTCAACAACATCCTCAGTTCCATCGTCGGCAACATTCAGCTGCTGCTCGACGATCTGCCGCGTGCACATCCGGCGCGACAGAGCGCTCACGAAATCCGCAACGCCACCAACCGCGCGCGCGATCTGGTAAAACGCCTCATGGCATTCAGCAGGGAACAGGATGCGCCGTTGACGGCGGTGGCTCTGCAGCCCATCGTCGACGAAGTGCGGCAGTTGTTGCGGCCCACCATGCCGGCCGGGGTGCTGATCGACTGTTACATCCCCGCAGACACTCCGCCTGTGGTGGCGAATGCCACGCAGCTCCATCAGATGCTCGTGAATCTGTGTACCAACGCGTGGCAGGCCATGCCGTCGGGACACGGCAAGATTGACATTCGCGTCAGCACGCTCAGCGCCGAGGAAGCGCGCCGCCAATCGCGCACGGCACTGGAGGGTGCGCAGCGTTACGTCTGCATCGAAGTCAGCGACAACGGCAGCGGCATGGATCAGCAGATCCTCGATCGCATATTCGAACCGTTCTTCACGACCAAAGGCGCGAGCGAAGGCAGCGGCCTGGGACTCGCGGTCGTGCACGGAATCGTGCAGGGTCACAAGGGCGCAATTCGCGCGGTCAGTCAGGCAGGCGACGGCACCAGCTTCTTCATCTATCTGCCGGCGAGCGCCGCGCAGCCGGGCGCGGCACATACGCCAGCAAAGCCCGCCGCCGGCGGCAATCAGCACATCCTGTATGTCGATGACGAGGAGCCGCTGGTCTTTCTGGTCACGCGGATGCTCGAGCGCAGCGGCTATCGCTGCACGGGTACCACCGATCCGCAGCAGGCGGTGGATGCCGTCCGCCATGATCCGCACGGCTACGATCTTGTCGTCACCGACATGAACATGCCGGGCATGAGCGGTCTGGATGTGGCGCGTCAGGTGCTGGCGGTGCGTCCCGATCTGCCGGTATTGATCACCACCGGTTACGTGCGCGCTTCCGACATGGCATTGATGCGTCAGGCAGGCGCGCGCGATCTTGTGCTGAAGCCCGACACGATCGAAGAACTGACCGCAACCGTGCAGCGCTATCTGCGCCCGGGCTGAGCATGGAGATCGTCATCGATCTTGCGATGGTGCGGCAGCTTATCGCACAGGAGCGCCGTCAGGCCGGAGAAGAAATCAGCTCGCTGGGTCCGGTGCGCGCCTGTGAGCAGTCGCAACACCGGCATGACGCGCGACTCGCGAGTGCACCCGATGCTGCGACGCTCGCATGCAAGGCCGGTTGTTCATGGTGTTGTCACTTCACCGTGGACGTCCGCGCCTTCGAAGTGCTGCGCCTGCTCGAGTTCATCGACACACTGAGCGCTGCCGAACGCGAACGCGTGCGAATGGAAATCGAGAACAATCGCCGGGTGATGGAGCCGCTCGATGAGCTGCGGCGCGTGCAGACGAACGTCAAATGTCCGTTTCTGCTCGAAGGTCGCTGCACGGTCTACGACGCGCGACCGCAAACCTGCCGCAACTATCACGCCACTGATGCGGCTGGATGTCAGCGATCATTCGAGGAGCCGGACAACCTCGACATCGATCCGGAATTTGCGCCGGGGGTGTATCAGCGCAGCGGCGCGCACGTCGAAGCGTTTGCGCAGGCGATGAAAGATGCGGGATACGACACGGGCGTCTACGAAATGAACACCGCGTTGTCGATCGCAATGCGCAACCCGCAACTCGCGAAGCAGCGCTTTGAATCGAAGCAGTCGATATTCGAGCATCTGGCCGGCGCCGGAGTGGACGCTGAATTCGCTTCTGAGGATGAGTGACGAGTGACGGGCAAGAAAGGCTCGCGTCGGGATCAAACCTTCTCATCCTGTTCGCCCGTCACTCCGTCACTCCGTCACTCCGTCACCCGTGATCAGTCCGTCAACGTCGCATAGCGATCGTTCAGATTCACTTCGCGCTCGATATCCAGATACACGCTGGTGACTGCGTCGAAGTCGCGCTCGGTACTGCGATCGCGCGATTTCTCCACCGCGTCACGCAGGGCGTGATAGTTGCGCGAAAGATCGTCGAACGCCGTTCGCACGTCGCGGCGGTCGGCGCGTGAATCGCTCACCACATGGCGGAAATCGCGGCTTTCATCGGCGAGATCGCGTGCGTGGCTGCGAACGCGCGTGTCATCGGCATTGCGTTCCAGCTGCGTGCTGCTGCGTTCGAGTCGTTCCGCGGAACTCGACAACGACACGCCGGTGGTTGCACAACCGGCCATCAATACGATCCCGAGAAGGGCCGCAGCCCTGGTCATCCATCCTGCGTAAGAGTTGCGCATGGCTCACCTTGAAAGTGGTTTCGACCCGCAGGTCGTGTTGCTCAGGAAATGAGCGGCAGGCCACGGCGGTTCCCGGCGGACGAGCGCGGTTTGTCGGGGAAATCCGCAGGGCTCAAAGCCTTACGTCAGGTCGCGGGCGCGTCGGACGCGATGGGGGTGCGTCGGAGGACACGGTCGACCACGCCGGAAATTGCCTGAGCGGCGAAGACTGTGTTATCAATTGGCGCATGAAATCCGCCCGCTACTGGTTCTGGTTTTATTTCGACTGTCCAAAGCCAGTGGCGGAAGGATCGGGTTCGGCCTGAAAAAAACGAACCGGAAAGATCTGAAAAAACCGCCACCTCTGGCGGTTTTTTTTTTGCCGCCGGATATTTTCCCAGGAGTTGAGTTGTGAACATCCGTACCGACGATCTGCGTATTCGCGACCTTCGCGAACTCAGTACACCGGAGCAGATCACTCAGGAGCATCCATGCACTGAGGCGGCGGCGAACACGGTCGCGCTGGCGCGCGCCGGCGTACAGCGCATCCTGCATGGACACGATGACCGGCTCACCGTGGTCATCGGTCCATGTTCGATTCACGACACGAAGGCGGCAATGGACTATGCCGCACGCCTGCGGCAGCAGCGCGAACTGCATCGCGACACACTCGAGATCGTCATGCGTGTTTATTTTGAGAAACCGCGTACGACAGTGGGCTGGAAAGGCCTGATCAACGATCCGGACCTCGACGGCAGCTTCAACATCAACAAGGGCCTGCGCGTCGCGCGGCAGTTGCTGGTCGACATCAACGATATCGGCCTGCCGGCGGGCTGCGAATTCCTCGACATGATCACACCGCAATACATCGCTGATCTGGTGACCTGGGGCGCCATCGGTGCGCGCACCACGGAGAGCCAGGTGCATCGCGAACTCGCCTCGGGCCTGTCGTGCCCGGTAGGTTTCAAGAACGGTACCGATGGCAATGTGAAGATCGCCATCGACGCAGTGCAGGCAGCGTCACACCCGCATCATTTCCTGGCCGTTACCAAGGCGGGCCGCACTGCCATCGCCTCGACCGCGGGCAATGCCGATTGCCATGTGATTCTGCGCGGCGGCAAGACTCCCAATTACGAAGCGACGCACGTCGAAGCGGTCAGCGCGCAGCTTCAGGCTGCGGGGCTCGAACCGCGCATGATGATCGACGTGAGTCACGGCAACAGCAGCAAACGCCCGGAAAACCAGCCCCTGGTGATCGCGGACATCGCACGGCAGATCGCTGGCGGCGAGCGTCGCATCGCCGGCGTGATGGTGGAAAGCCATCTCAAGGCAGGCCGCCAGGATCTCGTGCCGGGCCAGCCGCTGGTCTACGGGCAGAGCGTCACCGACGGCTGCATCGACTGGGATTCGACGACCGACGTGCTCGCAACGCTCGCGGATGCAGTCACGCAGCGTCGGCGTCAGTCCTCGGCCGTGAAGAAGGACGCCGTCGTCGCCTGAGGTTCAGGGCGTCGCGCCGGTAACGGCGGAGCCGGCAGGCGCTGACCGGGTGGGCAGCGGTGCCAGCATCGCGCTGCTTCTGATGATCCACGCTGCACCGAGCAGGGACAGCGAGACGCCGAGCATCGTCCATTCGATGCGGCTCGTCGGCGCAGCGATCACGCGTGGTGCGTGCAACAGCACCACAAAGCATCCGATCATGAAGACCAGCAACGTGGTCGACAGGCGCACCGCAATGCCGGCGATCAGACTCAGGCCGGCGGCGATGTGGCCGCTGCCGGTGAGGTATACCCAGAACAATGGCATGGGCAACCAGCCGGGAATCATGGTTGCGGAAAAGTCGGCGTAGACGAAGTGGCTGGTGCCATAGACCAGCAAACAGGCGGCGAACAGCACATGACCGACGCGACGCAGCCGATCTGTTCCGCTGCGCTCGAAGGACGCCCAGGCGAGCAGGCCCGCGGTCGCCAGTCCGCCGATTTCAGCCAGGCCGAGCCATATGCCCACATCGAGAGGATGCTGGATCACCCGCGGGCCATGCAGGGCGAGAGCCCACAGCGCGTACAGCAGGCCAAGGGCCAGCGTGCCCTGGCGCCACCACTTCGTGAACAACAGCGCACCTCCACCAAGGAGAATCAGCGCGCTCAGATTGGCGAACAGCGTGTACAGCGGCAGTGAGTCCGGCACCGGCTGCCATTGCAATGCGAAGTCCTGCACCGTCAGTCCGATCACACCGAGCAGCACCGCACCCGCCCCATAGATCGCCATGTTCCGATTCATCCGCCGTGCTCCAGTCTGGTGAGAACGCGAATGTATGGGCGTAGCGGCCCGGCTCAGGCAATGACCACTTCGATGCGATTGTTGAGGCCGCCTGTCTCCGGCCCGTTGCTGCGTAAGTGATCCCTTGAGCGACCACGAGGAACTGCTGCGAATTCGGCGCGTTTTCCCGATGCGCAACGAGCGAGGAAACGCGGCATGAAGATTCTCTTCTGGGTGGGCATCGCCATGGTGGTGGCCTGGGCCATTCTCTGGCTCGGGATCAAGATGGCCATTGGCGCGGTGCACGCACTGCTGGTGCTGGGGCTGATTGCGATCGTGTGGGGATTGGTTCAGGCCCGGCGGACCTGATGAAGGCATTGCCGCCCGACGTCTCCCCGGTCGTCTGGCAGGCCCGTCGTCATGCCAGGGTCAGCGGCCTGGTGTACGTCAGCGATGCCGAACCGGGGATACGGCGTCAGCGACGCGGCAAAGGCTTTCGCTACCTGGGTGCCGACCGGCGCGTGATCGTTGCCGAACGGGTCCTGGCCCGCATCCGCAAGCTGGCCATTCCTCCCGCCTACACGGATGTATGGATCTGCTCGTTGCCGCAGGGACATCTGCAGGCCACTGGCCGCGATGCGCGACGACGCAAGCAATATCGTTATCACCCGAAATGGCGTGAAGTACGCGACCACGGCAAGTTTTCGCGCATGCTGGAATTCGGCGCGCGATTGCCGAAGCTGCGACGACGACTGAAGGCAGATCTGGCCCTGCCGGGACTCCCACGTGAAAAAGTGCTGGCGGTCGTGGTGACGCTGCTCGATGAAACCCTCATCCGCGTGGGCAACGAGGAGTACGCACGCACCAACCGCTCCTTCGGTCTGACGACCCTGCGCGACAAACACGTCAGTTTTCTGCGCGACGGACGGGCCTCGTTCCGGTTTCGCGGCAAGAGCGGTCGCGAGCACGAAATCGTGCTGGACGATCGGCGCCTGTCGCGCCTGATCCGTCGTACGCAGCAACTGCCGGGCCAGCAGCTCTTTCAATACGTGGACGATGCGGGCCAGCGTCAGCCGGTGGACTCCGGCATGGTCAATGACTACCTGCGTGACATCGTGGGCGAGCAGGACGAAGGCTTCACTGCCAAGGATTTCCGCACCTGGGGCGCGACCGTGCTGGCTGTGGACCATCTGTCGCGGCAGGTCTGCGATCCGCAACTTTCTGCTGCGGCGTTCAATCGCTGCGTCGCCGCCACGGCCCGTTATGTCGCCGACACGCTCGGCAACACGCCCGCAGTCTGTCGCAAGTCGTACATCAATCCCGTGGTCTTCACCGCCTGGCGCAACGGCATGATCGCCTCGCAACCGCCGAGGACGCGACGGATGGCCGAAAAGACAGCGCTGACACTGCTGCGGCGTTGTGCCCGACAGCGTTTGTCATGACAGAAATCAACACGTAAGCCGCGCGCCGGCTAGCCTGCCAAGGGGCCGCATGGTACCGTTACCATGATTGAATTCAGCGGCGCGCAAGTCGCTGCCAGCAGACTCGGGGGAACGTTTTCGTCGCAGCGCCTGGCATGCTCTGGCGCGGCAATTTCCTGCTTCCACGAGCGCTGATTCAGGCGCAAAGTTCGCTCCCCGACGGTTTCCGGGCGTCGAATCCCGCTGAAGAGTTGTCATTCAATGGCCGCTCGGCGCATGGATCGAGCAGCGTTGCGGAAAACTCGCCGAATTGTTTCGAGAGGCGTGAATGTATCTGGGCATTGATATCGGAACGTCGAGCGTCAAGGCAGTCATCGTGGATGAGCACGATGTCGTCGTCGAACAGGCGTCCGCGCCGCTGTCGGTATCGCGGCCGCAGGCCAGCTGGTCCGAACAGGATCCGGCCGACTGGTGGACCGCCACCAATGCCGCCGTGAAAGCGTTGCCGGCAAAAGCGCGGCGTGGCGTCCTCGCGGTGGGCTTGAGCGGCCAGATGCATGGCGCCACTTTGCTCGATGCGCAGGACCGTCCGCTGCGTCCCGCCATCCTCTGGAACGACGGTCGCAGCGAAAAGCAGTGCGCCGATCTGGAACGCGCCGAGCCCAGCAGCCGCAGGATCACCGGCAACATTGCGATGCCCGGATTCACCGCGCCGAAACTGCTGTGGGTGCGCGAGCATGAACGTGCGGTCTTCGAGTCGACTCGTACCGTGCTGCTGCCGAAGGACTACGTCCGTCTGCTGATGACCGGCGAGAAGGCGAGCGATGCCTCCGATGCAGCCGGCACGCTCTGGGTCGATGTTGCGAAGCGCAAATGGTCGCCCGAAATGCTGGCCGCCACGGGCCTCAACGAGTCGCACATGCCGCGGCTTTGCGAAGGCACTGACGCCACTGGTCAATTGCTGGCTGAGGTTGCAGAAGCCTGGGGCATGGATCGCGTGCCGGTCGCCGGTGGCGGTGGCGACAACGCTGCCGGTGCTGCGGGCATCGGTGTGATCCAGCCGGGCGATGCCTTCCTGTCATTGGGTACCTCGGGCGTGCTGTTCCTGGTGACGCCGTCGTTCCTGCCGAATCCGGATCGCGCCGTGCACGCCTTCTGTCACTGTCTGCCGAACCTGTGGCATCAGATGAGCGTGATGCTGAGTGCAGCGAGCTGCCTGGACTGGGCCGTGAAACTCACCGGTTCGCAGGATGCGGCGGAACTGCTTTCGAAGGTCGAGGCACGCGGCCACCTCAACGGTCCGGAAATTTTCCTGCCGTACCTGTCGGGCGAGCGCACTCCGCACAACGATCCGCATGCGCGCGGCGTGTTGTTCGGCCTCTCGCACGATTCCGATGCGGCGGCGATCGGCCAGGCCGTTCTCGAAGGCGTGGCCTTCGCTTTTGCCGACGGGCTCGATGTGCTCATCGAAGCCGGCGCCAGCATCGAAAAGATTTCAGTGATCGGCGGCGGCGCGCGCTCCATGTGGTGGGGCAGCGTGCTGGCCGCAGCGTTGAAGCGGCCTCTGATCTATCGCGATGGATCGGAGGTCGGTCCCGCCTACGGCGCGGCGCGTCTGGCGCGCCTTGCCAGGACGGGTGAATCCCCCGCCGATGTGTGCCGGCCGCCGCCGGTGCGCGTCGTCATCGAACCGAACGAGCGAGACATCGAACAGCTGGCGCCGAAACGGCAAATGTTCTCCACGCTCTATCAGGATCTTCGTTCACGTTTTCGAGGAGTGTAGTCATGTCGAGCGCAGCCCCCATCCGCAAGGCACCGTCGTACTTCGCCGATGTCGAGCCCATCAAGTTCGAAGGCCTGAAGAGCGAAAATCCGCTGGCCTATCGTTATTACGACAAGGATCGCGTCGTACTCGGCAAGCGCATGGAGGATCACCTGCGTCCCGCCGTGTGCTACTGGCATTCGTTCGCCTGGAACGGCACTGACGTGTTCGGTGGCGGCACCTTCGATCGTCCCTGGCTGCGCGGCAACATCGACATCGCCGCTGCCAACCACCGCATGGATGAGGCGTTCGAATTCTTCACCCGCCTCGGCACACCGTTCTACTGCTTCCACGACGTGGACGTCATGGCAGCGGCGAACACCATCAAGGAGCACGTCGAGTACTTCTCCGCGGCCGTCGACGGTCTCGAGCGCAAGCAGGCCCAGACCGGCATCAAGCTGCTGTGGGGCACGGCGAATCTGTTTTCGCATCCGCGCTATCTCGCGGGCGCCTCGACCAATCCGAATCCGGAAGTCTTCGCGTTCGCCGCAACGCAGGTGCGCATGGCGATGGATGCCACCAAGCGTCTCGGTGGCGAGAACTACGTGCTGTGGGGCGGCCGCGAAGGCTACGACACGCTGCTCAACACCAATCTCGGTCGCGAGCTCGACCAGCTCGGCCGGTTCCTCACGCTCGTTGTCGATCACAAGCATCGCATCGGCTTCAAGGGCACGATCCTGATCGAGCCGAAGCCGCATGAACCCACCAAGCACCAGTACGACTTCGACACCGCGACCGTGTACGGCTTCCTCAAGCGTTACGGGCTCGAGAAGGAAGTGAAGGTCAACATCGAAGCCAATCACGCCACGCTGGCCGGCCACACCTTCGAGCATGAAATTGCCACGGCGACGGCGCTGGGCATCTTCGGTTCGATCGACATCAATCGCGGCGATCCGCAGAACGGCTGGGACACCGACCAGTTCCACAACGATCCGCTGGATCTGATCCTCGCGATGTATCGCATCCTGAAGGCTGGCGGCTTCACCACCGGCGGCTTCAACTTCGATGCGAAGGTTCGTCGCCAGAGCATCGACCCGGCCGACATGTTCCACGGCCACATCGGCGGTCTGGATCACCTGGCCCGCGCGCTGCTCAACGCGTCCGCCATGATCGAGGACGGCACGCTGGACAAGTTCGTCGAGCAGCGTTACGCGCGCTGGAACGATGCACTCGGCCAGAAGATCTTCGCCAAGGACGCAACCCTGGCGTCGATCGCGGATGCGGCTGTCGCCGGCAACATCAATCCGAAGCCGGTGTCGGGCGGGCAGGAGTACCTCGAGAATCTGGTCTCACGCTTCGTCTGATCGTTGCTGTCGCTCGCATCGCCCTGGGCGATGCGCTGCACGAAAACGGCCGCCTGGTGCGGCCGTTTTCATTTCTGCGGTGTGAGAAAACCCGGCGCGTTTGTCGGGTCTCATGCTGACACTCCGTCCTTGTACGGACCTTCCATGATCGGAGCGAAGCCATGACTGCTACAGACTCTTCCACTCAGTATCCGCAGCTGCCCAAAGTGCTTGGCGGCCTGGTGGCCTATCTCACTGTTGACGGCGCTGCGAAGGCGTCCGAGTTCTATCAGAAGGCGTTCGGCGCCACCGAAGCCTTTCGCAATCCGCTGGATGAGCAGGGTCGCACCATGCACGTCCACCTCTACTTGAATGGTTCATCGCTCATGCTGAGCGATGCCTATCCGGAACATGGACATCCGCTCAAGGAGCCGCAGGGATTCAGCATGACGCTGCAGGTCGATGACATCGACCGATGGTGGGAGCGCGCGGTGGGCGCCGGTGCTCAGGTCGTGATGCCCGTACAGAAAATGTTCTGGGGTGCGCGCTATGGACAGCTTCGCGATCCGTTCGGCGTGTCGTGGGCCATGAACGAGGATATTCGCTGAGCCCGGAACGAATTCGGCAGCTGACCGGAGTCCTGTTTCCGGGCAGCTGCCGAACGTCATCGCGCGGCGCTACAGGCTCATTGCCAGTAGGGCTTGGCCTTGTAGTACGCGTAGGCGCGATCGCGATAGCCGAGGCCATCATCGCGCGTCAGTTCCTCGATGGAATCCGCGGGCGCTGCCTTGAGCTGATCCCTGGTCAGGTTGATGACGTAGCTGCCCTCGTCCTCGTCGTAGTCCAGCGTGCTCCAGGGCACCGGATGATATTTCTCACCCATACCGAGGAAGCCGCCGAAGCCGACGATGGCGAACATGATCTGGTTGGACTGCTTGTCGAGCACGATGTCTTCGACTTCACCGACCTTCTGTCCTGCACCGTCCTTGACGTTGGTGCCGATCACTTTGCGGGCGCGGATGGCGGTGGTATGGCCTGATTGAGTTGGCATGACGATTCTCCTCTCTCACTTTCGGCTGCTGAACGCGTGGTGCGTTCGTCGCAGACTCAATGCGACAGTGACGTGGAGGTTCCGTGCATCGAATGCGTACGTCGTGTGCAGGATCACACGCGGATCAGTTCGTCGGTAGCGTAAGGATGCGCGGCGCAGCAAATGATCCGCGCTTCTGTGCGGCGACGTTGTTGCAGTCCGGGAGTGTCCGGCCACAACCGCGCCATTCTCGCGATCTGATCGGCGATGGCGTCGAGTGCTGCGGCACCCCGCGATACCAGCGGCCTGATCGCTGCCATCTCCGCGCGGCGCGCACCGCTCAGTGAGGTACCGCGGTTATAGATCAATGAAAGCAGCATGCCCTGCGCATCGGCCGGTAATTTCTGCACACCCGGATAGGTCGAGCGCGTCATTCGTGCAAAGCGCGGCAACGTCGATTGATGAAAGACCGTCTGCGCGACGTCGAAAGGAATCGAGATGTCAGACAGGCTGCGCGCCAGCGTTCTTGCCGGTGCGCCTTTGACGCCCTGCGTCGTGAGCAACCGGTTCAGATCCGCATCTGCAACCCAGCCCTCCCAGTCGCTCCTGATCTGTGCCTTGGGGGTGTTGCCCAGGTCATAGCCGATACCGATGGTGACGCCGCTGGATCCGCCGGGCCAGGCAGGACGCCGGTAGCGTTGTTCGTAGATGCGTGCCGAAGAAACTTCGAAATTCACCAGCGTGTCGAGACTGAACACCGAGACTTCGAGGCTGAATGCGCGCGCGGCCGGTGCGACCTCAAGCCGCGTCTCCAGTGCCGATAGCGTTTGCGGCCCGAGCATTCCGTCTGCGGTAACGCCCAGCTTCTGCTGGATCCGCCGCAGTCGCTGCGCTATCGGTGAGAGGGCAGTCGTCGTGGCCATGCAGTTCCCTGTGCGCGACAGCCGCAGGCGCGGCTGCCACTACTGTGGCAACGACCATGCGGATTGTCACGTCATGCCTCGATCGGATTGCTCCCGGGGGCATGGGAAAAGGTCCATGCCCACACGCGTCATTCGATTACAGGTGCCGCGTTTCCGCGGGCGGCGACCTGAAATCGTCGTTTCGGCCATCGAGATATGCGACTGGCAGCGCCGCGAGTTCGGTGTCCTCGATACCGTCCAGGCAGCTCACGACCACGACATGCATCCGTTCGCCCTGCGCGTTCGTGCTCTGCGCGAACGACTTGATGCCGCAGCGGCTGCAGAACAGATGCTCGATGCGATGCTGATTGAACTGATACCTGCTGAGCGCGTCTTCACCTTGCAGCAGTCGGAATCCGCCGGGCGGTACTGCCGCGAGCCACGCCCGTCCCTTGCTGCAGATCGAGCAGTTGCATCGGAAGGTCCCCTGGCTCAGGTCGAGATCGGCCTCGTAGCGCACCGCGCCACAATGGCAACCACCCGTATATGAACGCTTCATTGCTGTCTCCTGTGTTTTCGAGAGTCCTGCAGGACGAAATAGCCGGTTCCATATCGACAGCATGGCCGGAAGATTAGACTGGCGGCAACTTCTCGCACGCTCCATCAGCATGTCTGTCCCCGAACCCATTGTCGTTCCCCACACCGAACTCTCCGCAGACGCCCTGCGCGGTGTGATCGAGTCTTTTGTGCTGCGTGAAGGCACGGACTACGGCGTCAGCGAGTATTCGCTCGATCAGAAGGTCGGCCACGTCCTGCGTCAGCTGGAGCGCGGCGAAGCTCGCATCCTGTTCTACCCGCTCACGGAAACCATCGATATCGTCGTGGCGGACCCGCGCGCATGAGCGTGCGCGGGTTCGTGCTGCAGGCCAGCTATCGCGTCATCGGCACGCCAGCCGGTCGCGTCCCGGTCATTCATATCTATGGACGACTGGAGGATGGCCGCAGCTTTCTGGTGCGTGACGACCGTCAGCGCCCGCATTTCTACATCCGCACCCGCGATGTCGACCGCGCCAGGGCATTGCGCGCGCCCGAGCCGACGCCCCTTGATCGCGTCACGTTCGACGGCGACGCGGTCAGCCGGATCGAAACAGCGACGCCCACCGACGTGCCGCCATTGCGCGATCGGCTGCAGGCGGCCGGTATCGAAACGTTCGAAGCGGATGTGCGCTTCGCGATGCGCTATCTGATCGAACGCGGCATCAAGGGCGGCTGCGAGATCCACGGTGAACCGGTGCCGCGCGACGGCATGCTGGTGTTCGACAACCCGCAACTCACGCCCGCGCAGGTGAGCATCGCACCGCGCGTGCTGTCGTTCGACATCGAGACGGACCCCAAAGGCGAGCGGCTGCTCGCGATCTCGCTGTACTCGCCGCAGATCGACGCCGTGCTGATCGTGGACGGCAGCGGACGCGCGATGCCCGAACATGCAATTCGCTGCCTCGATGAGTACGAAGCGCTCGAGAAATTCTGCACTTGTCTGCGCGAGCTGGATCCGGACGTACTGACGGGCTGGAACATCATCGATTTCGATCTGAGTGCGCTGCAGAGGATTGCGGCGCGTGTGCGGCACCCATTCGAACTCGGTCGCGACGCCGGCGTCATGCGATTGCGCAAACCCGAAGGCTACTTCGGCAGCGGTCAGGCCACGATTCCGGGACGACTGGTGCTCGATGGCATCGACTTGTTGCGCGGTGCCTTCGTGCGGATGGACGACTACTCGCTCGACGCGGTGGCGCGCGATGTGCTCGGTGAAGGCAAGGCCGTGCAGGGCGATGTTCAGGACCGTATCGCCGAGATCATGCACAACTATCGTCACGACCTGCCGGCCTTCGCGCTCTACGCGCGTACCGATGCACGGCTCGCCTTCAACATCGTGCAGAAGCTGAATGTGATCGATCTGGCGCTGGCGCGCAGTCAGCTCACGGGCATGACGCCGGATCGCGTTGCGGCCAGCATTGCGTCGTTCGATTTTCTGTATCTGTCCGAGCTGGAGCGCCTGCGTATCGTCGCGCCCACGGTGCGTTCGAGCGACTCGAGCGTCTACGCGGCACAGCAGGGCGGACATGTGCTCGAGCCCATCACCGGCCTGCATCGCAATGTATGGGTGTTCGATTTCAAGAGCCTGTATCCCAGCCTGATCCGCACGTTCAATATCGATCCGCTCTCCTACGTTGCGCCGCCGCAGGACGATGAGGATCTGATCAGACTGCCTGGTGGGGCGTTCAGGCGCGAACCCGCGATCCTGCCGCGCATGCTCGATGAATTGTTTCCCCGGCGCGAAGCACAGAAGCAGGCGGGCAATGACGTGGCGGCGAACGCCATCAAGATTCTGATGAACTCCTTTTACGGTGTGCTCGGCACGCCGGCCTGCCGGTTCTACAACCCCGCGCTCGCCAATTCGATCACCGGCACGGGCCGCGAGATGCTGTTGTGGTCGAAACGCTGGTTCGAAGCCGCCGGCTACACCGTACTTTATGGCGATACCGACAGTCTCTTCGTGCATTCAGGCACTGACGACAGCGTTGCAGCCCTCGAGCTCGGGCAGAAACTTGCACCGGCGCTGAGCGCCGAGATCGCCAAGTACATCGCCGAGCGCTGGCAGGTCGTCAGCAAGCTCGAACTGAAGTTCGAGAAACTCTATTTGCGATTGTTTCTGCCGCAGGCGCGTCACAGCACGCGCGGTGCCAGTAAGCGCTACGCGGGATTGCGTGCTCCGCGCACGGCTGCGGACGCAGCGAAGATCGAGTTCACCGGCATGGAAGTCGTGCGGCGCGACTGGACGGCACTGGCGAAGCAGGTACAGCGCGAACTCTACGAGCGGTTGTTCAACGATCAGGCTGTCGATGCTTATCTGGCGGACGTTGTACGGCAGGTTCGCAACGGTCGCCTCGACGATCTGCTCGTGTATCGCAAGGGTCTGCGCAAGGATGCCGAGGAGTACACAGCGAGCACGCCCCCGCACGTGGTGGCCGCGCGCAAGTCGACGCAGCCGCTGGGGCGCACCATCGCATATGTCATCACGACCGCAGGCCCTGAGCCCGTCGACAACATTCAGCATCCGCTGGATCTCGAACACTACGTAGCCCGGCAGATCCGGCCGGTCGCAGAACCCGTGCTTGCGACCTTGCGGCTCGACTTCGACAAGGTCATCGGCGATACGCGGCAGCTGGATCTGCTGGGTATATAAAGCCTTTAGTTGCCGCGTGGCCGCGGATGGGGGAATCTGCGCGGCCCAGTCAGTCGACGGAGAATCACATGCAAGCATCCGGCGCTCGCGCACTCCTGGCCACGTCGGCAGCATCGCTGTCGTTCATGCTGCTGAGTTGCACGACAGCATCGGTCCCGCAAAAGGCAGACGACTCTTCAACCTACGTGCCTGCCGGGAGTGCTCC
>DASTRD010000224.1:0-9150 GCA_035761425.1 Povalibacter sp. | reverse complement strand
CAAGTCCAGAGCGAAGAAACGGAGTGGTCCCGGACGATATTGATCCGAGGCGCGGGCGGCCCGTTGCAGAGTGGCATCCTCACCCCGGTAGCAAATCAGGATGGTATTCGCCGGCTGACCTATACATGAGTGGCAGCCGATCCACCCGCTTGTGGTTCACGCAGTGACCCCTGCTGGCGCAGCTTCAGGCAGATCATCCCGGCGCCGTATGCGCACGATCGCCGTATAGCGCAGCGTTCCAGTCGCCGACCGACGTGTCCGGATGGTTGCCATTCGGGATCCCTTTCTGGAGGTGACAAGCTATTCTTGTCACCTATCCAGGGATCGAAAATCCGACGAAATTCGCATGAAACCCGCGCAAACGACACAGGCTGAAACGGCTATAAATACAGGCATTTCTGGCGGAAAAAGCGTGGATTCGCTGGATCGGCGTGTGTGTGTCGCACCGATGATGGATTACACGGATCGACACTGCAGGTATCTGCTGCGGCTGCTGAGTCCCTCGGTGCTGCTTTATACGGAGATGATCACGTCGGCGGCGATCGTGCGTGGTCAGGCACTGCGGCTGCTGGAATTCGATGTGGCGGAACATCCGGTCGCGTTGCAGTTGGGAGGCAGTGATCCGCGGGAACTGGCTGTCGCGGCACGTATCGGCGCAGAGTTCGGTTACGACGAAATCAATCTGAACTGCGGTTGCCCCAGCGACCGGGTACAGAGCGGGCGGTTCGGCGCATGTCTGATGGGTGAGCCGACGCTCGTCGCCGAATGTGTGAGCGCAATGCGTGCGGTAACGAAGGTGCCAGTGACGGTGAAGTGCCGGATCGGGATCGAGCCATCGCCTGTCGCAGATGACTACGAGTTTCTGCGCGGCTTCATCGAGCGGGTGGCGCAGTCAGGCTGCGATGTGTTCGTCGTGCATGCGCGTCGCGCGGTTCTGAACGGCCTGAGCCCCAAGGAAAATCGGGAGATTCCGCCGCTGCGTTACGACGTGGCGGCGCAATTGCGCAATGACTTTCCCGGGCTCACCTTCGTGGTCAACGGCGGCATTCGTACGGTGGATGCGGTCGTGGACCATCTGCAAAGGTTCGATGGTGTGATGCTCGGGCGTGAGGCGTACCACAATCCTTACATCCTGGCGCATCTGCACAAGGCGGTGATCGATCCCGACTGGTCCTTGCCTTCGCGTGAGTGGGTCGTCGAACAGTATGCCGAGTACTCCCGCGCGCGACTTGCGGAGGGACACCGGCTGCGCACGCTCGTGCGACATATTCAGGGTCTGTATGCGGGGTTGCCCAACGTGCGCGCATGGCGTCGCTTCCTGTCCGAGCAGTCGGGACAGGAAGCGGCCAACGCCGATCTCATGCTTCAGGCGCTGCGGCTGGTGCGTCAGGTCGCCTGAATCATTTCGGCGCCGACACCGGCACGCGACCGAAATCTCCCTGTTTGGTGGCTGCCAGCCATGCCGCGACTGCGTAGGCGGCCACAGACTGATCGAGCGTCTTTGCGTCGATCTTCGCCAGCGTGTCGTTCGTCGTGTGGTGAATGTCGAAGTAGAGGGTGGCGTCCAGCGCCAGATCGAAGACCGGCACACCGGCTTCGCGCAACGGACGCAGATCCGAGCCGCCATGGGCATCGTTGCCGCCGGCCTCGATCTGCAGCGGTGCCAGAGCCGTGAAAATGTCGTTCATGGCGGGCAGCGCTTCCGGAGCGACGTTCGAATCGATTCGCCATACGGGCCCCTGACCGAGATCCGCTTCCATACCGACCACATGCCGCGCGATCTCATCGCCAGCCTGGTGCGCGTACTCGCGTGCTCCCGACAGCCCGAATTCTTCGTTCGCGAACAGCACCACACGGATGGTCCTTGCAGGTTTGCGGTCAAGAGCGGCGATCAATCGTGCCGCCTCGGTGACGATGGCAACGCCCGCGCCATCATCGACCGCGCCGGGTCCGACATCCCAGGAGTCCAGGTGAGCGCCGAGCAGCACGATCTCGCTGGCACGTTCGCCGCCGGGAATTTCAGCGATGACATTGGCGGACCAGGCGGGCGGCAGTTCGCGGGCGGTGGAGCGCAGCTTCATACGCACCGGCTTGCCGGCTTTCAGCTGGCGGGCAAGCAGATCGGCATCCGGATTGGAAAGCGCGAACGCCGGAATGCGCGGGGCGTCGGTTCGATAGGTCAGTGTGCCGGTATGAGCAATCCGGTCTGATGAGGTGCCGACCGAGCGGATCACGACGGCAACAGCGCCGAGATTGGCTGCGACGCTCGCTCCCTGAGTGCGAATGGAAACCGCATTCGCGTAACCCGACACATCGCGTGTGCGCTCCATGCGCTGATCGATGAAGACGATCTTGCCGTCGACCGAGGCGGCGGGCAGGGCGGTCAGTTCATTCAGCGACGCAACGGCGAGCACGGGTGCTTCAATGCCTTCTTCTGCGGTGCCGATGCTGCCACCGATCGCCTCCGCTACCAGGTGCTGCGGAAAGGGCGTCACGATCGCGACGTCAGAGGTACCCCGGACCCAGTGCGGAACCAGTACATCCTGGCTGCGCACATTCGAGAGTCCCAGAGTGCCCAGACGGTTCAGGGCCCAGCGCACGGCGGCGGCGTCCCCCGCGGAGCCGGCCGATCGCGGACCGACCTCGGTGACCAGCGAACTGACGTGCTCGAACGCGCGGGTTCCGGCCATGGCCTGATCGCGCAGCGTTGTCGCCGTGGCAAGATCCTGTTCGGACCACTCTGCGGCGTGTGCGTCAAAGCCCGCAAAACAAGCTGCCATGGCCACAAGTGCCGCCACCGAAACAGGTCTTGCCATCGGTTTCATTCAGGGAACTCCAGTAGCCTCCGGCCTATTCGGCCGGGCAAGCTTATGTAGCGTTGTGTATATAATGCCTCGTTCCGGTCCGGGGCCGGCCGCCTCATTATCAATGGTCGGCTCCGTGGCGACGGCGCTGCCGACACACGTCCAATGACAGGATCGGCGGGCGAGTCGCGCAAGTGAAGAGGTCGGGTTACGGGCATTGAGAGGTCATGGGAAAAGACATCGAACTCGCCATTCTGTTCGCCGATGTCGTCGGCAGCACCCGCATCTACGAAGTCATGGGCGATCTGCGTGCGCGCGACATGGTGCTGACCTGCGTCGAGATCATGCGCTCGGCCACCGAACAGAATCATGGCACCGTCATCAAGACGATTGGCGATGAGATCATGGCGACCTTTCCCACCGCCAACGATGCGCTGAATGCCGCCAGCCGCATGCAGCACGATATCCGTACCCATTCCGAGCTGAAGGTCGAGGGTCAGCCGATTGCCATCCGCATCGGCGGTCATTTCGGCCCGGTGGTGCTGGAGAACCGCGACATCTTCGGTGCCGCCGTCCACACCGCCAATCGCATGACCAGTCAGGCCAAGGCCGGCCAGGTCATGGTCACCAGCGCCATGGTCGAACGGCTCGCGCCGGAGTGGCAGTCGGCCGTGCGTCAGATCGACGTGGCGACGCTCAAGGGCAAGACGAGCGAAGACGAGTTGTTCGAGGTGCTGTGGCAGAAGGAAGACGCCACCAGCATGCTGCCGGCGATCGCCCTTGGCGCTGTCTCGCGCGAAAAGCAGCGCGCCCGGCGTTTGCGACTCAAGTTTCTCGGGCAGGAAGTCGTGGTGGATGACACCCGCAGCAACATCACCATCGGTCGGGCGGAAGAGAACGACGTGGTGGTCAAGGGCAATCTGATCTCGCGGCTGCATGCGCGGATCGAGTTCACCCGCAACAAGTTCCTGCTCGTCGATCAGAGCACCAATGGCACGTTCGTCACCAGCCGCGAAGGTGAAGAAGCCTTCGTCCGCCGTGACAGCATGCAGCTCAAGGGAGAGGGCATGATCGGCTTCGGACGCGTTCCCGAGAGCGGATCATCGCTGACACTGCGGTTCGCCTGCGAAGAGTAATGTCCGGGCCGCGGACCGCGGTGACGAGTGAGAATCCTGCGCCACGAATCGGCGTCCGCATCCTCTTGCCCGTCACCCGTCACCCAATCTCCGCGCCATCTCCCGCAATTCATCCGTGAAGGTCGTCGGCGCGCGTGCGCCGAAACCATCGATGTAACTGCCGATGGCATCGATCTCCTGGCGCCATGCGTCCCGATCGATATTGAGCAGGCGCGAGAGCGTCTGAGCTTCGAGCGCGAGTCCGTGAGTGTCGATGTGTTCCGGCGCGGGCAGATACCCGATCGGCGATTCGACAGCCTGCGCCGTGCCATCGCAGCGCTCCGCGATCCATTTCAGAACGCGCAGATTCTCGCCGAAGCCGGGCCACATGAAGCGTCCGTCGGCGTCCTGGCGGAACCAGTTGACATGGAAGATGCGGGGCAGACGCGAGGTCCTGCGTTCCAGCGACAACCAGTGCCGCCAGTAGTCGCCGAAGCTGTAGCCGCAGAAAGGTTTCATGGCCATCGAGTCACGCCGCACGACGCCCATCTTGCCGACGGCAGCCGCAGTGGTTTCGGACGCCATGCCCGCGCCGACCAGCACGCCGTGTGTCCAATTGCGCGCTTCGTAGACGAGGGGCGCAACCTCGCGGCGACGTCCGCCGAACAGGATCGCTGAGATCGGTACGCCTTCGGGCGCCTCAGCCAGCGATGAGTAGATGGGATTGCGGGTCGCGGACACCGTGAAGCGGGAATTCGGATGCGCGGCGGAACCTTCGCCGGAATACGGGCGGCCCTGCCAGTCATGTGCAGGCTTGCCGTCTTCCATGCCCTCCCACCAGGGTTGGCCATCGGCGGTCAGTGCCACGTTGGTGAAAATCGTGTCGCGCTGGATCATGTCGAAGGCGTTCGGATTGGTCCTGCGATTCGTCCCGGGGACCACGCCGAAGTAGCCGGCCTCCGGGTTGATGGCACGCAACTGCCCGCTGCTGTCGATCTGCATCCAGCAGATGTCGTCTCCGACGGTCCAGATCTTCCACCCGGGCATGGAATGTGGTGGCACCAGCATGGCCAGATTGGTTTTGCCGCAGGCCGAAGGAAACGCTGCCGCAATATAGTGAGTACGTCCCTCCGGACTTTGCAGACCCATGATGAGCATGTGCTCCGCCAGCCAACCCTCCTGGCGTGCCTGCCAGCTCGCAATGCGCAGCGCATGACACTTTTTTCCCAGCAGCGCATTGCCGCCGTAACCCGAACCCACGCTCTTGATCAGCAGTTCCTCGGGGAAATGCATGATGAAGCGGCGTTCCGGGTCGAGATCGCCGATCGAGTGCAGGCCGCGCACGAAGGTGCCATCGCGCTCGATACGACGCAGGGCAGCGTCGCCCATGCGTGTCATGATCCGCATGTTCGCGACCACATACGGGCTGTCCGTGATTTCCACGCCGCAGCGCGCGTAGGGCGAATCGAGGGGGCCCATGCAGTACGGAATGACGTACATGGTGCGACCGCGCATGGAGCCCTCAAACAGCGCATCGATCTTGCGGTGCGCCTCGGTGGGGTCCATCCAGTTGTTGTTGGGACCCGCATCGTCGCGGCTGCCCGAGCACACGTAAGTGAGGTGCTCGACACGCGCGACGTCCGAAGGATGCGATCGGTGCAGATAGCAATCAGGGTGGGTGCGCGGGTTGAGCTTGATAAGATCGCCACTGCGAAGCATGGCTTCGATCAGGTGCGTGTGTTCCGCCGGGGAGCCCGTGCACCAGTGGATCGCGTCGGGCTGCGTGAGTCTGGCGGTACTTTCGATCCAGAGGTTCAGGGACGGATTTGTGCTCATCAAGGTGAAATACCCGGCGGCCTTTTCGGTTCCGCACACTGAGAAATTCGTGCAGCAAATGTCGGCGCGCGGTGCATGAATCTGGATGACAAACGCAATCGAACATCCGAATACGATGAAGTGCAAGGAAAGTGGAGTGCCTGGTCCGATGTGTTGCGCAGGTAATGTGTAGTGCACCGTGAAGTGCCGTCGACAGCGCCGGACATGCAGCGTCGCGGGATGATGCGCGGCCTGTGTGCGCTGCTCTGCCTGTTCGGCAGTGCGCGCCTTGAGGCCGCCGATGGGGTGTCGCGAGATCTCGACATCGTCCTGGTTGCGGAAGTCCGCGAAGACGTCGAAGTGTCGCCGGGCCGACGAGTGGCCAGGCTGGTGCCCGCCACGGCACTGCACCAGGGTCAGGAGATTTTCTATACCGTGCGCATTCGCAATACCTCGACCGTGCCAGCGTCCGATGTGGAGGTCGTTCAGCGCATTCCGCTGAATACAGTCTACGTGGCGAATTCGGCGGCAGGTCCCGGCGCAGATGTCGCGCTGTCTGCCGATGGCGGCCAGACGTTCGGGCGCGAAGGAGAGCTCACCGTCGTCGATCAATCGGCCATCGCGCTCATGCAGATGCCTCACCCGGATCGTGCGGCCCTGACTCGAGCTGCGTTGCCGCGCGATTACACCCACATCCGCTGGCGTTTGCGCAATGCGCTGGCGCCCGGTGCCGTGGCCCTCGCGCGTTTTCGCGCGGTGTTCCGGTGAATACGGCACCGCATGTCTGACTGGGACGATATTTTCGGCGCCGACGGGCCATTGGCGCGGGCGGTTCCCGGTTTCGCGACGCGTCCGGAACAGATCGCGATGGCAGCACACGTCGATGCTGCATTGCGCACGCGCGGACGACTCGTGATCGAAGCGGGCACGGGCACGGGCAAGACCTACGCTTATCTGGTGCCTGTACTGCTCTCCGGCCGGCGCGTCATTGTGTCGACGGGTACACGCACGCTTCAGGATCAGCTGTTCCGCCGCGACCTGCCGACCGTCTCTGCGGCACTCGGCCTGCCTGTGCGTGTGGCTCTGCTCAAGGGGCGCGCCAATTATCTCTGTCTCCATCGTCTGGAACTCGCCGAGCAGCAGGCAATCGCCCGTGGTTTGCGTCGCGAAGTGGCCACCGCATTGCCATTCGTGCGCGAGTGGTCGCAGATCACGCGGCAAGGGGATATCGCTGAGCTGGCTCGCTTCAGCGAAGCCGACCCGGTCTGGCAATGGGTCACATCGACGCGCGACAACTGCCTGGGGCCCGACTGTCCGGTCTTCGATCGGTGCCATGTAATGAAGGCGCGTCGTGAAGCGCAGGCCGCCGATGTGGTCGTGGTGAATCACCATCTGCTGATGGCTGATCTGGTACTCAAGGAAGAAGGGTTCGGCGATCTGCTGCCGGGTGCGGATGCCATCGTGATCGACGAGGCGCATCAGCTGCCCGCGGTCGCCTCGACATTTCTGGGATTCACCGTTTCGGGTCGACAGCTCCAGGCGCTGGCGCACGATCTGGCAGCGGAAATCGTATCGAGCGCGATTCAGTCGGAGGTGGCAGCGTCGTTTGCGCAGACGCTCGATCGCCGCTTGATGGATCTTCAGGATTCGCTTGGCGTCGCGCAGGAGCGCCACGAGTTCGGCACATGGCCCGCGACTGCGATTGAAGCGCTGGAATCGATGGAGTTCGCACTGCGTGACCTGGGCAAAGCGCTGCACGACGTGGCAGTGGATCATCCCGGCATGGCCTCGGTGCGACGCCGTGCTGTCGAACTGAGCGGCAGACTCGGCGCGCTGCTTGCGCAGGGGGGCGAGGACGCAACCGCGAGCGTGCGCTGGGCACAATCGAACCGGCACGGCATGTCGTTTCACTACGTCCCCGTGGACGTCGCCGGCGAACTTGGCGCGCTGATCAATTCACACGCCAACGCGTGGGTATTCACCTCGGCGACACTGGCCGTCGGCGAGGATTTCAGTCACTACACACGGCGAATTGGCGTCAGCGACGCGCAGACGGTCCATCTGGAAAGCCCGTTTGCGTTCGCGCAGCAGGCAGTGCTGTACCTGCCGCCCGGGCTGCCTCCGCCATCATCGCCGCAGTTCACACGGCAGGTCGTCGAAGCTGCGCTGCCGGTGCTCGAAGCCAGTGGCGGTCGCGCATTCATGCTCTTCACCAGTCATCGTGCGTTGCGTGAAGCGGCCGACATCCTGTTTCGCAAGCTCGGTGCCGCGCTGCCTTTTCCGGTGCTGGTGCAGGGCGAAGCGCCGCGCGAGCTGCTGCTGAAACGCTTCCGCGAATTCGGCAATGCTGTACTGCTGGGCACCAGCAGCTTCTGGGAAGGGGTCGATGTCAAGGGTGCGGCACTGTCAGTCGTTATCATCGACAAGTTGCCATTCTCCGTGCCGGACGATCCGGTGCTGAAAGCTCGTCTGGCCGCCATCGAGCGGCGCGGAGGCAATCCTTTTTTCGAAGAGCAGGTGCCGCAGGCCGTCATCGCACTGAAACAAGGGGTCGGCCGACTGATCCGCGACCACGACGACTTCGGTGTCATCATGTTGTGCGATCAGCGCGTGCGGACCCGGCCTTACGGTCGTATTTTCCTCGATAGTCTGCCGCCCATGCCGATGACGCGCGAGCTCGAGCATGTCGTGACCTTTCTGCGTGAGCGCCTTGAAGACATCGGGCTTGCACCGGATCTCGCCGCCAGAGACCTCTGATGAAAATACTTGCAATCGACACGGCAACGGAGCGCTGCTCAGTGGCGCTGCGCCTCGACGGACAGGTCTTCGAGCGCTCCGTGGAAACGCCCCGTGGCCACGCAGATCTGGTGTTGCCGATGGTTACGGAGCTGCTCAACGAGGCGGGCATCGCTCTCGCATCGCTCGATGGCATTGCTTACGGCCGTGGCCCGGGTGGTTTCACAGGTGTGCGTATTGCAATCGGCGTAGTGCAGGGGCTGGCGCTCGGGGCAGATCTGCCGACGGTGGGTGTTTCCGACCTCGCCGCGGTGGCCGTGCAGGTTGCAACACCGGAAGCTCGCGTGCTCGTCTGCATGGACGCGCGCATGAACGAGGTCTACTGGGGCGAGTTCGTCGGTGATGAAGCGTGGGGTGTGACTGCTATCGGTATCGAGCATGTCGGTGCGGCATCTTCCGTAGAGCCGCAACGCGCTCCGGATCTGCTGGCGGGTACAGGGTTTCGGGCATTCCCCGAGCTGGCAGTTCGATATCCCGGCCGTCCGCTGCATCACTTGCTGCCGCTTGCATCGAGCATCGCACTGCTGGGAGAGCCGTTGTTGCGTCAGGGGCAGGGCGTCTCGGCGGAACAGGCGCAACCGGTTTACCTGCGGGACAATGTGGCTGTCGCGAAGAAGCCC
>DASTRD010000223.1:0-4382 GCA_035761425.1 Povalibacter sp. | reverse complement strand
GTCACACCCACTTCGATGCGATCGCGCATGTCGTCCAGAATTCGCAGCCGCTGCTGCGGTGTCGCGACACGTGGGTCAAGCAGCCCGACCTCAATAGCCACTGGCTCGAGTTGCGGGCCGGAAAGAAGCGATTGACGGACGAGATTGAGCTGGGCATTCACGTCTTGATCAATAGCAATTCCCTTCAGAATTGGCTTCAGCGCCGTTTTGGTGTCAACGAAGACCCGGGAATGAGCCTGATAGACATCACGCAGCATGAACAGTGCTGTCCAGCCAAGAATCGCGACCGCCCACGCGCTCAGGACCGCATAGCGCCGGAAACGCCAGGCACCTTTGACGTATTCGATAAGCAGGTCGAGAAGTTCTTTCATAATGACTAGAAACGCGATTCGGGAATCACGATGACATCGCCCGGGCGCAGGTGCAGGTTCTGACTCATGTCACCGTCGTTGACCAGTGAGGCGATCTTGACCTTGATCTCTTTCGTCTTGCCATTTTCAGTGCGCACGATCTTGGACCGATTGCCTGCCGCAAACGGACCCAGACCGCCTACGGCGAGCACCGCGTCGAGCACGGTCAGACCGTCGCGATACGGCACCGATTGCGGCCGCGTGACCTGGCCAATGACCTTGATCTGGCTGAAGACGCTCGCAGGCTGGGTCACGATGACATTGACCTGCGGCGAACGGACGTACTCAGCGAGCACATGTTCGATGTCGCGGGCGAGGTCGGATGGCGTCTTGCCGACCGCCGTCATGTCCTCGACCAGGGGCGTCGAAATCTTGCCATCGGGCCGTACCGGCACAGTGGTCGTCAGTTCCGGGTTGCGCCAGACGAAAACCTGGATGGTGTCGCCCGGGCCGATGACGTAATCCCCCGCGACCTTGCTGTCGGCTGGAGCCGTTACGGGCCCGCTGCTGACCGCACTCGCGGGCGCGTCCGCGGCCAGGGCGCCGTTGCCTGCAAGCAGAATCAACGACATGCACAAGGCCGTCATACGCAAAAGAATCTGGTCGATGGAGACGTTCATTCGGACAGCAAACCGTTTGACAGAATCGACCGAGCGCGCAGCGCCGGACCCTGGGTGATTTGTCGCAAGAGTATCAGATACCTGCATGGCACGACTTCAAGCTGTTACTCACATCTGAAGGGTGACTCCCCGACTACCCGCCCAGTTCCCCCAGCAGCTTCCGTGCGGCCGCGCCGACGGGTGAATTTCCTGCCTGGGCAACGACAGGTTCCAGTACGGCACGAGCCTCTGGCTTTCGTCCGGCCTTGGTCAATGCGACCGCGTAGTGGTATCGGATGTCCGGAGCGACGTCCTTTGCCGATGCTGCCCGCTCGAGAACAGGCAGCGCCTCCTCAATGCGTCCCGACCCCACCAGGATCCATCCATAAGTGTCGGCAATGGCGGGTACTGCCGGCGCCGCTTCATAGGCTCGCTTGGCGACCTCCGTGGCGCGCGGATCGCTGTTCTGCTGGTACAGCCACGCCAGATTGTTGAGCGCCATCGGATGAGGCTTTGCGTTGTCCGCCAGCCTCTCGTACTGGGCGATCGCCTGCGACTGCTTGCCGCTCTGCATATAGGCCTCCGCCAGCACCATGCGTAACGACTCGTCACCGGGATGCTTGCGCAGCCAGTCCTCCAGCAGGGACGGCGCGTCAGGCTGTCTGGCCTGAGTGCGCGCGCGGTAAGAACGCAATGCCGTACCCGCCGATGGCGACAATCGGTACGCGCGGTCGTAAGCGGCGGCGGCGCTGCTGTAATCCCCGGCGTGGGCGGCCACTTCGCCTTCAAGCACCGCAACGCTCGCGTCGTGCGGATGCGCCTGCTTCAGCGCTTCGAGTCTGGACATCGCCGAGTCCCGCCGGCCCTCGCGAAGATCGAGCAGCACCAGGGTTGCAGCGGCCGCAACCGACTGCGGATTCGCCTGCGCGCTCTTCTGCAGCGTTTCGCGCGCACTGCCGGTATTACCGAGCGCCAACTGGGCTCGCGCAACATCCATGGCATAAGACGGATTCCCGGCATCCTGGCTGACGGCATTTCGGAAGAAGTTGAGCGCCTCATCGAACCTGCCCGCGTCCAGATAAATGCGTCCGAGCGCCTGACTGGTCGCCGCGTCCGCACCGCGGGACTGAATCTCGCGCACGATCGTATCGGCATCTCGCGTCTTCTTCTGCTGCATGTACAGCCGGATCAGCGCCAGTCGCGGTTCCACGGCTTTCGGATCTGCAGCGCGCATCTGCTCGAGCTGCTGCGTCGCGCCGGCAGCGTCGCCTTCCCGCAATGCGAGTTCCACCAGAGCGAGTCGTGGGGCGGTATTGGAAGTGTCGAGGGCCGCTGCCTGTTGCAGCGTTTGTTTCGCCGCGGCCGAGTCTCCGGCGGCCACCTCGATTCTTGCGCGGTTGATCAGCGTCGAAACGCTCTTTGCATCGAGCGTGGCGGCACGTTCGATCCACTCGCGTGCCCGGTGAAAATCTCCGCGCTGCGCATGAAAGGCCGCGCCGAGATTCAGAAGCGACACATTGTCGGGCTCGGCGGCGCGAAGCTTGTCCAGTTCGGCCACCGCCGCATTCTGACCGCGGGAAGCTGCGATCGCATTGATGAGCAGAGCATTGCGACGCGCATCGCCAGCTGTGGCGGGCAACGACTCCAGCAGTCTGACTGCATCGTCGTTGCGCCCCGCACTGATGTAGGCGGTCGCCAGGTCGACTTTCAGGCTGACATTGTCCGGCTGGCTGGCGACTCCCTTCTCGAGCAACGCGATGCCCGAGCCTGAATCCCCGCGCTGCAGATTTGCCCAACCCATCAGAGCGTTCAGCTGCGCATCGTTGGTGGCTGCGTGTTGTGCGGGCGCGAGCACCTGCATCGCGACGTCCGGCCGCTGCAGGCGCAGATTCACCTGAGCCAGCAACTTGCGCGCTTCGATGCTTTCGGGCGCCGCGCGGACCACATCCGACAACTCGACCTCCGCCTGATTGAGACTCCCCTGCGCCAGCAATGCCGCACCCAGCACCATCCGGGCAGGAATGAAATTCGGCGCGGCGACGAGTGCCTTGCGTGCCGCTACGGTGGCAGCGGCGTAATCCTGCTCCGCCATTGCCAGACGTGCGGCCAGCAATTGCGTTGCAGGTGCATCCGGCGCACGCGCCGACAATTCCTGCTGCGTCTTGCGCGCGGCATCCTTGTCGCCCGAAGCCAGTTGCGCTTCCGTCAGCGCCGCGAGCGCGGCATTCAACTGCGGTACCGAAAGCTGGTTCGGCGCCCTCTCGCGCGCAGACTGGAGCGCGGCCACTGCCTCCTTGAACTCTCCGCGGCGAACGAGCAGCGTGCCTCGCAACAGCCAGGCCTGTGCATCGGTCGCGTCAACCTTCAGTGCTTCTGCGATCTCGGCAAGCGCGGCTTCCGAATCACCCCCGGCCATCGCCATCTCGGCAAGCGCGGTATGAGCGCGTGACAGTCCGGGATCGAGACGCAGTGCTTCGTGGAAAGCCTGCGCAGCCGGATCGGACTGACCGGATGCCAGCAACGCCAGGCCGCGATAGAGCGCCTGTCTGGGACCCGCCTGTTCGAGCTTGCCGGACTCTATATCTGCAAGAAGATCCGCCGCCTTGCCCTGAGCCAACATGATCTCTGCGAGCAGTTCCGACGTCTGAGCTGGGGTCGCGCCGGCCGCAATCGCCTGATCCAATTCCTTGCGTGCCGCAGTGGCATCGCCGAGTTGCAGCGAAACTTGCGCAAGGAAGACCCGCGCGCGAACGTTGTCCGGATCCGATCGCACCACGTTCTGCAGTTCGATGAGCGCTCCGCGCTGATCCCCTCTCTCCATCCTCTTCTCGGCACGAGCGATCTTCTGCTCAACCGGCACAAACCGATCGCAGGCACTCAGCACCAGCAACCCAAGAATGCAAACGCCTGCTGCAGCAATGCAACCGGATCGCTTTTTCGACGCAGACGTTTTCACGGAGGACTCCCATTGTGCCCAAGCGCATCGACAAGCGCGTGAATGCGCATCCGCGCGCCTGCGCAATCCGACTCACACCTCGTACGCAAGGCTACAACTTCTGACACGGGTGCACTCACCAGCGAACGAATACCATAGCTGAGCTGCGCGCCCAGACCATCGGCCGTTCGGGTTGAGCCGATCCGGTACTGATAGCGCACCAGCTCATGGCCGACTGCCGTAGCGATCTCAAGGTCCCGCCATCCGTCGACCACAGATTCGTTCAATACGTCCACGTTCTCGCCACCGAAAATCGAGTTGTCGTACGCCACGAGTTCCTTGCCCTGCCGTTGTGATTCGTATACCGCCCTGTACAACTCAACATCGTAACCATCAATGCTGTAACGTCCGCTCACAACCGCATCTGCACCTCGAAAC
>DASTRD010000222.1:0-11817 GCA_035761425.1 Povalibacter sp. | reverse complement strand
GCGAGCCAGTCGCGACGGCGATTCTCGAACTGGTCACCCAGCCCGGGAGTTTCCTGATGTCGCACGATCTGCACGCCAATCAGGGTGCCATCGACGTCGATGGCGACCAGCATGTCGATGGGTCCCTGATAGCCATCGGGTGCGGTGGTGTAGAACACTGCTGCGACTGGCTTGCCCTTCATGCGTGCGCGATAGACGGTGACGGGCCGGGCAATGCCGAGAATGTCGGGTGCCACCACCTGAATGCGGTCGCTCAGCAGGTCGTTGTCGTGCGCCTGCGGATCGATGAGCGCGTCGAGACGTTGCTGGATCCATGCCTGCTGATTGCGTTCGATGCGCTGCCGCGTGGCGGAGGCGATCAAGGTGAGCATGACAGCCAGTGCCACGGCGACCGCGACGATGATCGCCAGCGCTGCCGCACGCGGTCGCGGACTCGTATCAGCGTGCATGGCCATAGACGCGTGGCACCGTGAAGCGATCGATGAGCGGCACGGCCATGTTCATGAGCAGCACGGCAAACGCAACTCCGTCGGGATAACCACCCCAGGTACGAATGATGTAGGTGACAAGACCGATACCGGCACCGTAAACGAGCTTGCCACGATCGCTGGTAGCCGATGACACGGGATCGGTCGCAATGAAAAACGCGCACAGTACGCTGGCACCGGCAGTGAGATGAAATACCGGACCCGGATAGGCACCGGGATCGAGCGCATACATGACAACGGCGGGCACGGTAAGTCCGAGAAGCATGGCAACCGGCGCGTGCCAGCGAATGGTTCGCAGCGCCAGCAGCACGATGCCACCGGCCAGTATCGCCACGTTGATCCAGTTCCAGCCGCGGCCGCCAAGCACGCCGAATATCGGCGCAGCGGTCGCCTCCTGCATGGTGTGCCCGAGCGTCAGGCCCGTACGCAGCGCGTTCAACGGAGTGGGTGAAGTGATGGCGTCCCACTGCAGCGAACCCGGCAGTTGCCCGGTAAAGATCGCCTGGAGCGTGTCGCCGACACCGGGGCTCGCGAGCTGCAGTGCGGCGGCGTCGGGTGCCAGCCAGCGCGTCAGATGCAGCGGAAATGAAACGAGCAGCACGGCATAACCCACCATTGCCGGATTGAACGGATTGCAGCCGAGACCTCCGTAGAGGTGTTTGGCCAGCAGTATCGCGAAGGCGGTGCCGCTCACGATGAGCCACCACGGGGCGAGCGGCGGCAGGCACAGCGCGATCAACATGGCAGTGATGACGGCAGATCCGTCCATCACGAACGGACGCACGGCCTGGCCACGCAGCCGCAGGGCCACGGCTTCCGCCAGCAATGCCGTCGGGATCGCAATCGCGAGCTGCACCAGCAGCCCGATGCCGAATGCGATGACGTGCATCACCACTGCCGGAATGAGCGCGTAAATGACCGTGCGCATGACGCGACCGACGCTGTCCTGCGCGACGACGTAGGGGGCAGTGGGCATGGCCGTCACGACTTGCGCCCCGTGAGCTGTCTGCGCTTTTCTTCGAGCCGCGCACGCTGCTCACGCTCGAGGCGGGCCAGACGCTCTTCACGAGCTTCGAACCGGGCGCGGGCTGCATTCGCTTGCGTGCGCGCAGCGATGTGGGCCAGCACTTCGGGCTTGCTCTCGCGAAATCGCTGCGTCAACGGAATCTGGCTCGGACACACGTAGTCGCAGCAGCCGCACTCAATGCAGTCTGCGAGTCCGAGTGCGTCCAGCGCCGGTACGTCGTGAACCCGCGCCAGCCAGTGAAGCTGCTGCGGCAGGAGAAACGCCGGACAGACTTCCGAACAGTTGCCGCAGCGGATGCAGGGCATCTCCATGCCACGCGGTTGCAGATCGGCCGCGGTGGCAGCAATCACACAATTGGTTGCCTTCACCACCGGAGCGCTGTCCGTGCCGAATGACAATCCCATCATCGTGCCGCCGACGATCAACTGAAGTGCATCGTGCTCATAGCCGCCGCAATCTTCGATCAGCGTGGCGATGGGTGTCCCGAGCCGTGCTTCGAGGTTGCTCGGCTCGCGGACCGCGCTGCCGGTGATCGTGACGATGCGGCTGATGAGGGGTTCGGCATCGCGAATCCAGCGTGCGACCGCGGCGGCGGTGCCGACGTTCTGACAGATCACACCGATGTCCGTCGGCAGACCGCCGGTCGGGACTTCACGGCCTGTCAGCGTGCGGATCAATTGCCGTTCGCCGCCGGCAGGATAGACGCTGGGCACGACCACGATCTGAATGTCACTGCCCCCCTGCGCCTGCTGTAATGCCTGCAGTGCCTGCGGCGCATCGTCCTCCAGTGCAATGGTGCAGCGGGCCGCATTGACAGCGCGCATGAGCACTCGCGCCCCAAACAGGATGTCGGCCGCACGCTCACGCATGAGCATGTCGTCGCAGCTGATCCAGGGCTCGCACTCCGCGCCGTTCAGCAGCAGGTGCATGTCGTCATGCGTTGCTGCTTCGAACAGTTTCGTTGCGGTTGGAAATGTGGCGCCGCCGAGCCCGACGATCCCCCCACGGCCAATGTGTTCGCACAGTGCCGCCGGGGTGAGTGTCATCGCGTCGACAGGCTCATGCGCGTAGCGCTCATCGCGACCGTCATTGGCGATGACGATGCATGCACAGGGGGCCCCCACGTGCGCCACGGGGCGCGGTTCGATAGCGACAACGGTTCCGGACACCGGTGCGTGAATCCACGCGCTGAGCTGGGCGCCCGGTCGTGCGATCGGCTGGCCCCTGAGCACGCGTTCGCCCGGCGATACGCAGGCCACGGCCGCAGTGCCCGCGTGCTGATCCAGCGGCACGATCAGTTCCCCGGGCACGCTCGCGAGCCGGATGGGCATTCGCGTCGAACGCTCCTTGTGGGCGTCCAGTCGCAGCCCGCCGCGCATGGCGTCGAGGTTCATCACCTGTTTACCGCAACGGGAATGCGCAAGGGCGCCGGACGCATCTCGATGCAATCGACCGGGCAGGGTGGAATGCAAAGTTCGCAACCGGTGCATTCCGCGGCGATCACGGTGTGCATGAATTTCGAAGCACCGACGATGGCGTCCACCGGACAGGCCTGGATGCATTTCGTACAACCGATGCAGACAGATTCGTCGATCCATGCCACTTCCGGGATCTGCGGCATCGCACCGAAACGCGCATCGACCGGCAGCGGTTCACGCCGCAGCAGATCGGCAATGGCGGAAGCCGTTGCGGCTCCGCCGGGCGGACACTGGTTGATATCGGCCTCGCCGCGCGCAATGGCTGTTGCGTAGGGTTTGCAACCATCGAAGGTACAGCGTCGGCATTGGGTCTGCGGCAGCAGTGCATCGATCCGCCGGGCGAGATCATCGATGCGATCCGGCCGCGGTGCGGACCACCAGATCGAAGCAGCGAGAGCGGCTGCCAGCACAGCGACAATGACGATGGTCGTCAGCATGGCTTCAGTCGCGGATCAGTCCCGTCAATCCCATGAGTGCCAGCGCCATCAGTCCGGCATTGATCATGGCAATGGGCGCACCGCGGAAAATCGCCGGCAGGGGCGCCTGCATCGTACGTTGCTGCAGCGTCGTGAATGCCAGCAGCAATAGCGCGAAGGCGAGGCCGATACCGACGCCCGCACCGATGGCACCGCTGAGGTTCTGCGTACGCACCGACAGCAGTGCCACACCAATGACCGCCGAGTGCGTGGACATCAGGATGGGAAACGCTGGCCTGACCGGCGTCCAGCCCCAGCGCGGCAGCATGAGCGTCAGCACCTGCGCGAGCGTCATCACGATCATCATCATGATGAACAGTCGCAGGTGCACAAGATCGAAGGGTGCGAGGACGTGACGATCGATGAGGTGACTGACGATTGCGGCAACCGCGATGAGGATTGCGGAGGCCAGCGCAAGTCCGACGGCATTACGAAACTCGTCCGTCTCGACGAACACGCGTCCGCCGAGTAGCGCCGGACCGAAATGGCAGACGAGGACCGCGCTGAGCAGGATGAGAAGGAGAGAAGACATGGCGGGAAGTGAACGGCGGACGGCGGATAGTGCGAAAAAGAACGACACGCCTGGGACAGCACCTACGGTCGCACGATACCCGGCGGCCCTGCACCGGACTGCTCACTGTCCGCTGTCCGCTGTCCGCTGTTCACTTGACTCTCATGCCCGGTGCCGCGCCCGCATCGGGTGACAGCAGGAAAATATCCTTCCCGCCCGGGCCGGCGGCCAGCACCATGCCCTCGGACGTGCCGAACTTCATCTTGCGCGGTTTGAGGTTCGCCAGAACGATCGTGAGACGCCCGGTGAGCTGATCCGGCGTGTAGGCGGAGCGGATGCCGGCGAAAATCGTGCGCTGGGCATCGCCGATATCGACGGTGAGCTTGAGCAGCTTGTCGGCACCTTCGACCAGTTCAGCGCTGAGGATTTTCGCGATGCGGATGTCCATCTTCGCGAAATCATCGACCGTGATTTCGGCGAGGCCCGAGGCCTGAGGTGTGGGAGCAGAGCCAGAAGGAACGGCTGCCGGCGTCGCCGGTTTTGCGGAAGCTTCCGCGCTCTCGAACAGAGCATCGAGCTGCTTCGGATCCACACGGGTGATGAGCGGTTTGAAGGTGCCGAATTCGTGATCGGGCGGCAGGAACAGTTCCGGCGCCGAGCCGCGGCCGAACAGTTCCCACGTCAGGGGCCCGCTGTTCAGATATTCCTCGGCCTGTGCCGCAAGGCCCGGCACGATGGGCTTCAGGAACAGCGTCAACGCCTTGAACGTTGCGAGCGCCGCCGCGCAGATCTCCGCCAGCTTCTCGCGATTGGCTGCATTGTTCGCGGCGTCCTTCGCCAGAATCCATGGCTTGTACTGATCGATTTCCGCGTTGACCTTGTCGGCCACGTCCATCGTGAGGCGAATGGCGCGACCGAACTCACGCTCTTCGAACGCGCTGCGGATGGCCTGGCTCTGTTCGAACGCCGCGCGAAGTCCTGCTGCATGCGCAGCAATGGCGGGCATGCGGTTGTCGAAGAACTTCGCCAGGAACGGCGCCATGCGGCTGGCGATGTTGACGTATTTGCCCACCAGATCCGCATTCACGCGCGCCACGAAATCTTCCGGATTGAAATCGATGTCTTCGACGTTCGAGTTCAGTTTGGCGGCGATGTAGTAGCGCAGCCATTCCGGGTTCATGCCGATGTCCAGATAGCGCAGCGGGCTGATGCCGGTGCCGCGCGACTTCGACATCTTGGCGCCGGAGACTGTGATGAAGCCGTGCACGTACACGTTGTCCGGCACCTTGCGGCCGGCGAACTTCAGCATGGCCGGCCAGAACAGCGTGTGGAAATAAATGATGTCCTTGCCGATGAAATGGATCTGCTCCACATCGGGTGCGGCGAGGAATGCATCGAAGCTGCGCGATTCACCGTTCTTCGCAGCCTTGCCGCTGTCGATATAGTTCTTGAGCGAGGCCAGATAGCCGATCGGCGCGTCCAGCCACACATAGAAATACTTGCCCGGTGCATCGGGAATCGGAATGCCGAAGTAGGGCGCGTCGCGCGAGATGTCCCAGTCGCCGAGCGGACGATCGCCCTTGCCGGTCAGCCATTCGCTCGCCTTGTTGGCGACGGCGGGCTGGAGACGGCCCGGTGTGCCGACCCATTTGGTCATGAACTCCACACATGCCGGATCGGACAGCCGGAAGAAGTAATGATCCGAGGTCTTGCGTACGGGTGTGGCTCCCGTCAGCGTCGAATAGGGATTGATGAGATCGGTCGGCGCATACACCGAGCTGCAGTTCTCGCAGGAGTCGCCGTACTGATCCTTCGTATGACACACCGGGCATTCGCCCTTGATGTATCGATCCGGCAGGAACATGCCTTTCACCGGATCGAAGAATTGTTCTACTGGCCGCACATCGATCAGTCCGGCCGCCTGCAGCGCGCGATAGACGCTCTGCGACAGCTCGGTGTTCTCCGGCGAGTGCGTGGAGTGCCAGTTGTCGAAGGAGATGTGAAAGCCGTCGAGATACTTCGGCCGGTCGGCTGCAATGCGCGCCACGAGCTGTTCCGGCGTCACACCTTCGCTTTCCGCCTTCAGCATGATGGGCGCACCGTGCGCATCGTCGGCGCCGATGAAGTGCACCCGGTTGCCCTGCATGCGCTGGAAGCGCACCCAGATGTCAGCCTGGATGTACTCCATGATGTGGCCGATGTGGAACGGCCCATTGGCGTACGGCAACGCGGTGGTAACGAAGAGCGTGCGGCGGGAAGTCATTGGGAAAACAGGCAAATCCGATGCGTGGGCGGGGGCGGATTATGCCATGGCCGCGGACCGCAGTGACGTGAGTGAGGAAAGTGACGTGGGTGACAAGGCGACTGCTTTGCTGCCCTCGTCACTGTCGTCACTCACGTCGCTTCGTCACCTTATCCCACGTCCTTCAGATGCTCGAACTTCGTCTTGTTGATCGCCTTCTTGTAGGCGTCCTTGCCCGTGATCATGCCCTTGTCGAGCAGGTCCTGAATGGCGGAGTCCATGGTTTTCATGCCGTGAGCGGCACCGCTCTGCATCGTGTTTTCGAGCTGGTCAAGTTTGCCCTGACGGATCAGGTTGGCGACGGCGGGCGTGTTCACCAGAATCTCCAGCGCCGCGACGCGACCGGGCTTGCCGGCGCGCGGAATGAGCTGCTGTGAGATCACGCCGCGCAGCGAAGTCGACAGCATGGCGCGCACGTGCGACTGCTTGTCAGCCGGGAACGCGTTGACCATGCGGTCGACCGTCGGCGCGGCGCCGTTGGTGTGCAGCGTGCCCATCACCAGAATGCCCATTTCGGCCGCAGTCACCGCGATGCTCATGGTTTCGTAGTCGCGCAACTCGCCCACCAGAATCACGTCGGGGTCCTCGCGCAGGGCTGAATGCAGCGCGGCGGCGAACGACGGGCTGTGATTGCCGATTTCACGCTGGCTGATCAGGCTGTTCTTGCGCGGATGCACGAACTCGATCGGATCCTCGATGGTGAGGATGTGGCCCTTCATCTTGGCGTTCATGTCATCGATCATCGCCGCCAGCGTGGTCGACTTGCCGGAGCCGGTCTTGCCGGTCACCAGGATCAGGCCGCTGTTGACCTTGCACAGATTGCGCACGGCATCGGGCATGTTGAGCTGATCGAGCGTCAGTGCCTTGGAGGGAATTGCACGGCACACGCAACCCAGACCGTACAAATGCCGCATGACGTTGACGCGAAAACGCGAAACGCCGGGAATGATGTAGGCGAAGTCCGCGCCGTGTTTTTCCTCGAGCCGCTGCACCGCCGCGCGCGGCATGATTTCCAGCAGCACTTCCTGCACGAATTCCGGCTTCAGGGGCTCGGGACGCAGCGGCTGCAATTCACCGTAAAGGCGGATGCGCGGCGGATCGCCCGCAATGAAATGCAGATCCGAGCCGTTGCGGCTCAGCACTTCCTTGAGGAACTCGTCGATCTTGCGCGGGACGTAGGTTGCGCCCGTCGTGCCGGTCGAGGTGGTCGGTTCGGTGCTCATAATGTTGCAGACGTGACGGTAGTGACGAGAGTCACGATAGTGACGGCGGGCAGAGAATCGCGCCCGGACTGCCAGCCCTGCTTGATCTGGGTCTTCGTCACTCCCGTGACCATTGTCACACCTGCCACTTCGATTCTCAGCCCGGCGCCAGATCCAGCTTCGGCAGTACGCTGGTATCGGTCACATAGCGGGAGAACAGTTTCTTGTCGGACGCGTACACGTAGGCGTCGTCGGCATCGATTTCCTTGGCCTGTACTGCAGCGAGCAACGCCTGATCGAGGAGCTGCATGCCCAGTTCCTTGCCGGTCTGAAGTTGCGAAGGAATCTGGTGAGTCTGGTCGGTCATGATGAGTTTGCCGATGGCGCGGGTGACCATCATGATTTCGCAGATCGCCTTGCGGCCGCGCTGGTCCGGCGTTTTCACCAGTACCTGCGTGACGACAGCGATCAGGCTCTGCGACAGGAAGCTCTTGGTCTGTTCGCGCTCGTCGGCCGGCAGCGCATCGACGATGCGGTCGATGGTCTTGACTGCGCCCGTGGTGTGCAGCGTGCCCAGCACCAGGTGACCCGTTTCGGCGGCCGTCATGGCCCAGCGGATGGTTTCGGCATCGCGCAATTCGCCGACCAGAATCACATCGGGATCTTCGCGCATCGCGGCGCGCACGCCTTCGGCGAAGGAGGGCAGATGCGTGTTCAGTTCGCGCTGGATGATCTGGCTCTGCTTGCTCTTGTGCACGAACTCGATGGGGTCTTCCAGACTGATGATGTTGACCCTGCGAGTTGCATTGAGGTGATCGATCATTGCGGCCAGCGTCGTCGATTTGCCGGTGCCGGTGGAGCCCGTCACCAGGATCATGCCCTGATGGTTGTCGCACAGCTTTCTGATGACGGGCGGCAGTCCGAGGCGATCCAGCGAAGGCGCATCGCTCGGAATGGCGCGGAACGTGGCGCCCACGCCGGTGTCCTTGCGGAACACGTTGACGCGGAAGCGCCCGCCATTGGCCGACACATAGGAGAAGTCGACGTCCTGTCCCCGGCGCAGCAGTTCCTGGTTGGCCCTGCTCATGATTTCGCTGACGTAGCCCTCGAGTTCGGCCTGACTGAGGTCGCGGAACTTGATGGGCAGCAGGTCGCCGTACATGCGCAGCATCGGCGGCAGGCCGACGGCGAAATGAATGTCGGAGCACCCCTGGTCGGTTCCCAGCTTGAGGAAGGCGTCAATGCGGGCCATGAGGAGAAAGGCTGGTGGCTGGTGGCTGGTGGCTGGAGCCGGAGAAATGACCGGACGGCTGCTGCCCGGAGGGCGGCAGCACGAGCGCGCGTGGTGAAAATTCGATTGACTGCATGGTCTTGTCTCTGACCTGCAGCCTACAGCCTACGGCCTACAGCCGGCCAGCCCCGCGGGCTGGCGTTCTTCAGAGCGCCTTTTCCAGCGCCAGGCGCATTTCTTCCATGGTCTGGAAGCGCTTCATCTTGTCCACGGCCATGGCCTTGACGACGATGTCCGAGAGGACCTGCGGCAGTGCAGGGTTCACCTCAATGGGTGCTTTGGCCTTTCCCTGAACGTGCTGGTACATGACCGACATGTGGTCGCCGCGGCTGTAGGGCGGCTGGCCCGTGACCATTTCGTAAGTAATGACGCCGAGGCTGTAGATGTCGGCGCGCTCATCCACCTTCTTGCCCAGGATCTGCTCGGGCGCCATGTATTTCGGCGAACCGATGACGTAGCCCGTCTTGGTGAGCTGCGTGTCGCCTTCCTTGTGGGCGGCCGCCACGCCGAAGTCCACGATCTTGAGCAGGCCTTCATTGTTGATGAGCACGTTGGCCGGCTTGAGGTCGCGATGCACGATGCCGGCCTGATGCGCCACGGTCATGCCGGTTGCGATGTCGCAGGCGTACTGGATCGCCTTCTGCAGCGGCAACGGTTTTTCGTTGACGATTTCGCTGCCGAGCGTGTGCGAGGGGAAGTACTCCATGGAAATGGCGTAGTTGCCGCGCATGAACAGGAAGTCGTAGATGCGGATGACGTTGCGATGCGTGATCTTGCGTGAATAACGCAGCTCGTGGACGAAGCGCTTCATCATCTCTTCATCCTGCGACACGTTCGGATTGAGGAACTTGAGAATCAGGCGTTCCTCGACGACGGTGTCTTCGACCAGCAGCACGGTGCCGAACGCGCCCTTGCCGATCTTCTCGATGTACTTGTAGCGACCTTCGAGGACCTCGCCGGGTTTGAGCGCCGCGATGTCCAGCTTCTGCGAAGAGGCGGCCGATTCCTCGGCCTTCTGGATGACCGCGTCGACATCGCCTTTTTCGATGAGCAGCGTGCGGGCCGGTTCCACCATCTTCGCGGCCTTGGCCTGTGCGGCAATGGCCGTGCTCGAGTAGCGCCCGTCGATGTCCTCCACGGCGCGCAATGCGGCGTTGACGACGGTCTGGTCCGTTGCTGCCGACGCTGCGGATTGAATGTAGGCGCGCACGCTGTCTGCGCGCTTGTCGTCCGCCAGACGCGCCAGTGCGTTGATCGCTTCGACCTTGATTTCCTTTTCAGGACGGTCGAGCTGTTTGATCAGCGACTCGACCACTTTCGGCTCGCCGATCTTGCCCAGCGCGCGGATCACCGCGGGAATGGCGCGGGTGTTGTCGGTGGTCAGCAGTTCCGTCAGGACCGGTATCGCCTTGCGACTGCCGATTTCGCCGAGCGCGTCGATCGCACGTTCGGAGACCCACCAGTCCTTGTCCTTCGTGGCCTGCAGCAGGAAGTTGACTGCGCGCTCATCCTTGGTCTGATTCAGGATCTCGATGGCGGCGCGGCGCACATCTTCGTCTTCGTCCTTGATCAGTTCGATCACGGCGTCGACGACGCGTGGACCGCCGATCTTGCCGAGTGCGTCGGCGGCACGCGTGCGCACCCACCAGTCGTCATCCTTGATGACGTTGAGCAGGTGTTTGATGTCCCTGGCGGTACCGAGATGGTTCAGCACCTCGACGCCGGCGCGGCGGGCGTATTCGTTTTCGTCCTTGAGCACGTCCACCAGGTATTTCATGGTGTCCGGGTCCTTCGCGCGCACGACCACGTCGATGGCCTTGTTCTGCACTTCCAGGTCCGGATCGCGCAGCATCTGGCAGACCGCGGCGACGTTCACCGGCCCGTCCATCTTTGCCAGCGAGTTCAGTGCAGCCTGGCGGATCAGCTTGTTCGAATCGCGCAGCAACGCCTGCAGGGCCACCGAGACTTCCGGCCGGTTGAAGCGCGAGAGAATGCCGATGATGTGCATGCGCGCGGCGGTGTCCTTGCCGTCGAGCCGTCCGATCAGTTCGCTGAGGTTCGAGGCATCCGCGAGTTCGCCGATGATGCGAAACAGCGCCGCCTTTTCGTTGGCTTCCTGGTTGTACGCATGCTGCAGCAGATCGCGCACGGTGAAGCGACTCTTCTGCGCGGCGATGATCTCGATCACGGTGGACTTCGATACGTCATCGCGTCCCAGCAGATCGATCAGCAGCGAGGCGCTGTAATTCGTGCTCGTCGTCAGAGCCCAGGCGACGGCGGCCAGCGTGCGCGGATTTGCGTCGACCAGACCCTGGGCCAGCAGCGGAAAACTCTTGTTGTCGGCGAGCTGGGCGAGGATGTCGACGTAGGCGGCCGTTTCCTTCTTGTCGGCCACGGCAGTGGCGTCGAGGATCTTGGGAATGGCGCTCGGTCCGATTTTCGCGAGTTTCTGAAAGGCCTTCTGCGCATCCGGGTGCAGAGGGTCGCCGACGCTTCTGATCTCGGCGATCAGACGTTCGGCTTTCAGATCTGAAAAGAAACTCATCGAGTCGTCTCGGTATCCGTCGCGTCGACCGGCCCTGGAATGCGAATGCCTGGTTCGCTCCGCGTTTTGTTGGCCGGAAATTCCCAAGAGTATCTGTCTGGCGCGGGTCGGGGTATGAACCTTCGACCGCTGCGCGCCGCGGCGGATTATGCCATGGCTGCTGCGCCGCAAGTGCCTATCGCACGTGAGAATTCCCGCGTCTGGTCCGTGGACGGGCTGCATTCTTCCAGGATCAACGACGCACTGCATTGTTCCGTTACAATTCGCGCCCACTTCGGCATCGCCGGATCCTGCTTTCAGGCTTTATCCGCCGGTGTCCCGGCACAGGACTCCATGTAAATGACCACTGCATCTGAGGCTGCGATCCGGAATCTCGTCGCCAGCTACCGTCATCCCGGCCTCGGTGCGGACCTTGCGACTGCGGCCCTCGCCATCGACGTGAGTGTGAATGGCAGCGCTGTACAAGTTACGGTCGAGCTGCCATTTCCGGGCGCAAA
>DASTRD010000221.1:0-12573 GCA_035761425.1 Povalibacter sp. | reverse complement strand
AGCTCACGGAACGAAAATTCGTCGAGCGCGCGAAAGGCCTGCTGATGAAAGCGCGAGGCCTCAGCGAAGACGAGGCGTATCACACGCTGCGTCGCATGGCGATGGAGCGCAACCGTCGTATGGGCGATGTGGCGCGATCCGTACTGGAAATGGCGGACTTGCTGAACTGAGCCGCGAGAGATCCTCAGCCCATTCTGGTGCGCGCATTCGCGTCTTGCGCACCGTCGATGCGCAGACTCCGGGTCTTTGCGCGCGGCGTCAGTATTGAAATTACATCCGCACCTGACTGCTCACTTCCAGCAGACGATGCGTCGGCACGCCGAAATGCAGGGCGGCGAGCTGGCTGTTGCGACCCATGAAGGCGAACAGGCGTTTGCGCCACAGCGGCATGCCAGAACCTGCGGCGAAGACCGGATTCTCGCGGCCGACGACGTACACGGTTTCTTCCGGCTCATACGCAATGCCTTTCTGTTCGGCGGCCCGCAATGCGACGACCACGTTGGGCGTTTCCATGAAGCCGTAACGCGCCACGATACGTGACACATTCGGGGCCAGCGTCTGCACCTCGATGCGTTCTTCAGGCGCCACATAGGGAACTTCGGGACGCACGAACGTGAGCAGCAGATTGCGTTCGTGCAGCACGCGGTTGAAACGCAGGTTGTTGAGCAGCGCGCGGGGCATGCCGCCGGCTTCGCTCGCCAGGTACACCGCGGTGCCCGGCACGACGGTTGGCGGATCCTTGCCGATCATCGCGACGAAATCATGGACGGGCATCTGCTCGCGCGCGATCAGCCAGTTCAGTGTGCGGCGGCCTTCCTGCCAGGTAGTCATGAGTACGTAGACGATGATGGCTGCAAACACCGGCAGCCAGCCGCCGTGCATCAGCTTCAGCGTGTTCGAAAGGAAGAACATGATTTCGATCATGACGATGAATACCAGCACCACGGTGTAGAGCCGATAGTTCGGATCCTTGCGAACCTGCAGCAGCATGATCACCAGAATGCCGTC
This sequence comes from Povalibacter sp., assembly GCA_035761425.1. Classification (GTDB taxonomy): domain Bacteria; phylum Pseudomonadota; class Gammaproteobacteria; order Steroidobacterales; family Steroidobacteraceae; genus Steroidobacter. Next base: position 11,565 of record DASTRD010000221.1, on the reverse strand, counting down.
GATGAGCATGGTGCTCGCGATGGCGATGCCGTAGGCGCCGGCCAGGGCGCTCGATGAACGGTAGGCAAGAACGAGCGTCATCGTGCCGATGAACAGAACCCAGTTCACCGAAGGCACGTACACCTGGCCGATCTCCTGTGCCGAGGAATGCTCGATGCGCAGGCGCGGCAGGTAACCCAGGTTGAGCGCCTGACGCGTCACTGAGAACACACCGGAGATCACCGCTTGCGAGGCAATGACCGTCGCTGCCGTCGCGAGCACGATCATCGGCGGCAGCAACCAGCCGGGCGCCAGCAGATAGAAGGGATTGCTGACCGCTTGCGGGTTGGTGAGCAGCAGCGCGCCCTGACCGAAATAGTTCAACACCAGTGCGGGCAGCACCACGAAGAACCAGCCGCGGCGGATCGGTGAGCGGCCGAAGTGACCCATGTCGGCATACAGCGCTTCGCCGCCCGTGATGGCGAGAAACACGGATGCCAGCGTGATGAATCCGTGCGCGCCGTTGTGCATGAAGAACTGCACCGCATACAGCGGATTGATCGCAAGCAGCACACCCGGCGCAGCGATGATCCAGCGGATGCCCAGCAGGCCGAGCGCGACCAGCCAGGTCAGCGTGACCGGTCCGAAAATCCGGCCCATCGCGCCGGTGCCGCGCTTCTGGACCAGAAAGAGCGCCATCAGGATCACCATGGCGCCCGGTACGACAAAGTGTTCCAGCCGCGGCGTCGCGACTGACAGACCTTCCATGGCGCTCAGCACCGAGATCGCAGGCGTGATGAAACCATCGCCGAAAAACAGAGCCGCGCCGAAGAGTCCCACCGCACTGACCGGCCCCCACACACGCCAGTCCTTGCTGGCGCGCGAGAGCAATGTACTGAGGGCCAGTACGCCACCTTCGCCCTTGTTGTCGGCGCGCAGCACGATGCTCACGTACTTGATCGAGATCACCAGGATCAGTGACCACAGGATCAGCGAGAGCAACCCGAGAATGTTGGTTGCGCTGACGGCGATGCCGTGAATCGGGCTGAAGCATTCACGCAGGGCGTACAGCGGACTGGTACTGATGTCGCCGAAGACCACGCCCAGGGCGGTGAGAACGAGCTTGTTGCTGGTGCCGTCCTGTGTGTGCGCCGGCACGGCATCCGGGGCTGAGCGTGAGCTCATGAGTTGTTGTGGGTGGCTCGGAGGAAAACGCCGCGTATCTTACGCGCGGCGCCGGTGCGCCTCGCAGCAGGCTGCGGAAACTTAATCGGCGATGCGAGCCAGCCAGCTTGCCATTGCGGCGCCGAGGCCCGCGCCAAGCAGCGACGTGATCATGAGATGGAGCGTGCTGGTGCTGCCGCCCAGTTTGCTTGCGCCTTCAGCCGCCAGTGTCGCAGTGACACCGGCAGAGTCCAGATAGCCGGTCAGCCCGATGGCCAGAGCGATGCCGGCGACGATGCCGGGAATGACGAAGGCCAGGGTGCGGCGCCAGTTGCGCGAGAGCGCCTGCAGGTTCTGCTGCAGTTCCTCTTCGGCACGCTGGCGAGCCGCGGCGCGCGCGCGCTCATCGATCGCATCGATCTGTGCGAACAGCCTTGCATCGAACGACTCGTCGAGTTCCAGACGCGGCGCCGCCGCCATCAGGCTCGATTCGAGTTCCTGCATCTGCGCCACCCGTTGCTGGCACAGCGCGCACTCCAGCAGATGCCTCGCAAAGACATCGTCGTCGCCGGCTTCGATGTCGCCATCGAGCCAGTCCTGCAGACGATCGTTCCACTCCTGGTGGTGATCGGCGGCGGTAACGGTGAGATTCGGATTGCTCATGGCAGTCAGGCTTCAGACGCCTCGGTTTCGCGCGTCAATTCGATTAGGCGCTTGCGGGCGCGGTGAAGCAAGGCTTTCACCGTGCCCAGCGGCAGGCCCAGGCTCGCGGCAGTCTGCTCGTAGGATTTGTCTTCCATATAGAACAGCGTGACGGCCTGGCGGTAGCGTTCCGGCAGCCGATCCAGCAACTGGGTCACGCTGACCGTGGCCGAGTCATCCGGGTCGGGAGCGGCCAGCGCCGCGACCTCCGAGTCGTATTCATCCTCGCCGCCGTCCATGGAGACCGTCGGACGCTTCTTGCGCAGCTCCGACAGGCAGGCATTGCGGGAAATGGCGTAGATCCAGGTCGACAAGGAAGCCTGCGCGCCATAGCCCGGCAACGCCTTCCAGATGCGCATCAGCACATCCTGGGTGGTGTCTTCGGCCATTGCGCGGTTATGTAACATGCTGAATGTCAACCTGAAAACCTTGTCCCGATACCGCGGCGCCAGTAACACGAACGCCTCGCGGTACTTCTTTGCCTGAAGCAGAGCCTGGATGTCGGCGTCTGCTTGAGGGGTTGCGGCCGCGGTCATTGGCATTGGGACGTCTGGGTGGCATCAAAGGTTGCGGCCGGGACAGCGGCGCGATGGGAACTTTATCAGGAGGCTCTGTGAGGCGGTCCCCGATGAACCGTCGTCTACCGGCGGCAAGCGGCTGTCGACCGACAGGCTCCATTGCGATGCTGCAACCTTGCGCGCGGCCGTTGCGTCAGAATCCCATGCGCCGGGATACCGGCTTGCGGAGAACGACGATGGACCCGAACTGGATTCCCTTTTTTGGCATGACCTTCAGTATCGGCTTGCCGATGGCTGCAGTGATCATCTGGATCATTCTGAGATACCGCCGTCAGCGGCGCCTGCTCGAACTGCACCACGTCGAGCGCATGGCCGCGATCGAGCGCGGCATGGAAGTACCGCCACTGCCGCCCGAACTGGTGAGCGGACGCGCACCGCGACGCCGTCGCACCTCGCTGCTGCCCGGCCTCATCTGGTTCTTCGTTGGCCTGGCCGTGGTCGTTGGCAGCGGTTCCATCGACGACATGCCGGTGATGACGGGCCTCATTCCGCTGGGGATCGGCCTGGCCTATCTCATCTATTACTTCACCGAGGGGCGCAAGATCGAAGCGCGCCAGCTCGATCACGAATTGCAGGATCGCAATTCGCAGGCAGGTGCGAACTCCACGCCCGCACTCTGAACCGCTCTCTTGCGAAGTCGGCGGTGGTCCGCCGACTTCATTCCCGCCGTTTTCTCCTCGTCTCCGCAATTCCGCTGACTGTCACTGACCGGTGCAGTCAGCGGCTCCTTTCAATGAAAAACGCTGCGCGCTGCTGTCTGCTTCCTGCGTCGCTTGTTGGCGGCCAGCGTCATCTGCAAACTCCGTGCTTCGTTCGTCGCTGCCGGATTCCCACGTGCCGTCACTGCTCATCAATATCGACGTCGATGATCTGAAGAAAGGCATCGCGTTCTACTGCGCCGCGCTCGATCTCAGCGTCGGCCGTCGCTTCGGACACGATGCGGTCGAACTGCTGGGGGCGAATGCGCCCATCTATCTGCTGGCCAAGCCCAACGGCACCGTGGCTTCCGCCTCCAGCCGGCACCTGCGCTCGTACGCGCGTCACTGGACGCCGATACACCTCGACTTCGTGGTCGACAGCATCGAAGCGGCTGTCGACAAGGCACGCAATGCCGGCGCGCGTCTGGAAGGCAGCATCCGCACCAACAGCTGGGGCCGCATCGCCATGCTGGCCGACCCGTTCGGCCACGGCATCTGCCTGATCGAGTTCCTGGGGCGTGGCTACGATGAGATTGCGGAACGCACGGAAGGCCACACCGCAAAAAGGAGCCACAAGAGAGAGACGTGAAATCATCGCAACGGCTCTCCCTTTCTCGTTCTTTTCTGTGGTATTCCGTCCCTCATGCTGATCTGCTGGAAATGCGGCGCATCGCTGGCCGATTACACACTGCCGTTGCGGCGGCTCGAGGAATGTCGCGCGTGTCGTGCGGAGCTGCATGTCTGCAAGCTGTGCGAGTGGTACAGCACCGCCGTGGCGAAGCATTGTCGCGAGCCGATTGCCGAGGAAGTGAAGGACAAGGAGCGCGCCAACTTCTGCGACTATTTCCAGCCGCGCCCCGATGCCTGGTCGGGCACGCCGCTTGATCAGGCTGCGCAGGCCCGGGCGCAACTCGATGCGCTGTTCGGTGCCGGTTCTGCCACACCGCAGCCATCGGCCGCCGATCGCGCGCGGGCCGAACTCGACGCGCTGTTCGTCAAGAAAGAGTGAGTCACGCGCGGCGTCGTCGCGCGACTGCATGATCAGTGTCTCGCTTTGCGCAATTGACCCTCTGTGCATGCTGGCGTATCAGCGGCAGGTCGATCACAAATGCGCGGAGACACTTCCAATGACCTTTCGCACGACTCATCGCAGCAGTTCGGGCAAGAAGCTCTATGCCGTCCGCGACAAGAACGGTCGCTTCAAGGACATTCAGACCTACGAGCGCGCTCATCGGGCCGATCTGAAGCGCAAAAGCAAAGCGGAGAAGAAATCGTCCCACTAACGGCTCTGCGACGGTCGCCATCCGTGACCGTCGTCCGATCTGCGCCGTTCAGGGTGCAGGAACATGCGCGTTGGGCGAGTCCGTCGCCTGTCGCGCCAGCCATTCCATCACGTCCGCGATCAGCGGATCCTTCATTCTTCGCTGCAGGCATACCGCATAGATGGCGTATTCCGAGCGAACCTCGTTGCTGAAGACCTGAACCAGCTGGCCTTCTGCCAGCTCGCGCGCAACGAACACCGCGGACGTAATGGCAATGCCCTGTCCTGCCAGTGCTGCCTGCAGCATTGAATTGCGATCCCCGCAGATCACGCCGCGCCGGGCATTCACACCGCTGGCACCGACGGCAGCGAGCCACTGTTCCCAGGACTCATGCGAGTTGTCGTGCAGCAGCGGGAAATTTGCGAGAGCGGCCGGCGAAGTCAGCTTGCGTCCCTTCAGCAGCGCTGGCGCGCAGACGACGATGTCGCGCGGCTCAAACAGCGGCACTACATGCAGCCCCGGGTAGTGACCGCGCCCGAAGCGGATGCCGATATCCACATCATCGCGTGCAAAGTCCACGAGCCTGGTGGAGGTCTGCACCTGCAGATCCGTATCCGGAAAGCTTTCCGCAAAGGACTGCACACGCGGCATCAGCCAGCGCGCTGACAGCGACGCAAACGTCGAAATGGTGAGTCGTCGCCGCACCGCCGGCATCGACACATCTGCAATCGCACTCGCCAGACGATCGAATGCCTGCCGTGTTCCTTCGGCCAGCAGCGCGCCGTGCGCCGTCAGTTTCAGTCCGCGCGGCAGGCGTTCGAACAGTTTCACGCCGAGACGCTCTTCCAGTTGTTTGACCTGCCGGCTCACCGCTGCATGCGTGACATTCATTTCCTGCGCGGCCGCGCTGAGATTCAGCGTGCGGGCCGCGACATCGAAGGCGCGCAGAGGACCGACGGGGAGACGTTTCATGGGGGAGGAGGGTGACGAGGGGTGATGGAAGCGAGAGCTGGGACGGACGGAGGGGTGGGCTGCGTTGCATCGCCCCTGCTGTCCATGCAGGCGCTCTTGCTCCCGTCACCTATGACTTCAGATCACAGATAACCATCCATAACTATCGCTTTTTAGCCAAACAGGTCGGGCCTACGCTACGCCTCCATCAGCAATATTCATAGCTGAGACAGCAGGAGGCTCTCGTGGACGATTACCTTTTTATCGCTCTGGCAAAGCTCAAGGCGGATTTCCGCGGAGCCACACGGCCGCGGAACGAAGAGCCGGTGCAGCAACCTCGCGCGACAGAAGTGTCGCCGGCCCGTTCACCGCGGGCCCGTCGCAGCACGACGCTGTCACCGGATTTGTTGTCGGTGGTTTCGACTCACGGTCTGCGCGGCTGGAGTTGATTGGCCGGTCATCAGGAGAGTGTCATGAAACGTTTCGTAGCGATGGCGTTGTCGCTCATCGTCAACGCCGGTGTTCTCGGTGTCATCGCCGTTTCGATCGATGCTGCCCAGTCGCCTCCGGGAGAAGTGATCGTCAGCGCGCTGCCAGCGCGCTGACGAGCTTGCCGAGTTTCTCGATGGCGCGTTCGATGGTGCCGGACCACGGCAGGCCGCAGCTCATGCGCACGTAGTTGCGATAGTCGGCCTTCGCGGAAAACACGATGCCCGGCGCGACACCGATCCGGCTCGACAGAGCCGTCCGGAACAGCTCGTTCCCATCCACGCCTGGCGGCAGTTCGATCCAGATGACGATGCCGCCAGCCGGTCGGGCGATGCGGGTTCCCGCCGGAAAGTATTTCGCAACGGCGTCGCTCATGTACTGCGCATTGGCTGCGAGCATGCTGCGCAACTTGCGCAGATAGCGATCGTAACCGCCGCTCGCGTAGTAGCGCGCCAGCACCAGTTGCTGCAGTGTCGGACAGGCAACTGAAGAGAAGAACTTCGCGCGGGCGATGTCCGCGTGAAACTGCGGCGTGACCGCCCAACCAATGCGATAGCCGAGCGCAATCGTCTTGGAGGCAGAGCCGCATGAAATGACGAGGCCGCTCTCATCGAAGGCGCGCATCGAGGTCGGCCGGACGCTGCCGTAATGCAGGTCGCCATAGATATCGTCTTCGATGATGGGAATGTCGCGGCCGGTGAGGGTTGCCACGATCTCGCGCTTGGCATCGTCACTGGTCAGCGTGCCGGCTGGATTGTTGAAGTTGGGCATGAGCACGGCGGCGCTCAGGCGCGTGGAGTTCACGATGTCGCGGATGGCATCGACGTCGATGCCGATGCCGGGACGATTCGGCACTTCGATGACCTTCAGGCGCAGATGCTCGATGACCTGCAACAGCCCGAAGTACGTCGGCGATTCCACCAGTACCGCATCGCCCGGCTGACACAGCACGCCGAGCGTCAGCGTGATCGCATCCATGGTGCCGCCGGTGATGACGACGTGTTCCGGATCGGTGGGCGCTCCCGCCAGGGCCATGCGCTTGGCGATCTGTCGACGCAACTCCGGATCGCCGGGCGGCGCGATCAGCTCACCGGCGTGATGCGGCCGCTCGCGCAATACATCGCGCATCAGATTGTTGAGCCGCTGATTCGGGTACAGCGACGGCGCCGTGATCGCTCCATTGAGCGGCAGGATGTCGCTGCGATTGAGCGCTTCGCGACAGGTGTCGAGCATCTCCGCTGCGACCGACATGGGTTTGCGCGATCGCGTCGGACGCACGCGCGGTTCCGGCGTGAGCGGGCGCAACGGACGGCGCACATAGAAGCCGGACTGCGGCCGCGCTTCGATCAGACCGATGTTCTCCAGATGCACATAGGCCTGCACAACCGTCGAGACGCTGACCTTGGCGGTGCGGCTCATGCTGCGCACTGAAGGAATGCGATCGTTGGCGCGCAAGGTGCCGGTGGCGATCTGTGTCTCCACCAGTCGGGCGACGCGTTCGTAAAGCAGCGGCGGCTGTGAGGCCATGCGGCCGTCCTCTCGGCTAACTGTATCGGTCGGATGGCATTCTACAGAAATCTGTACTGCCTGGCACCGGCAGTGAAGCTCAGCGGCATGGACCGGACGAATGGTCGGGGCGCGAGGGAGTCAGTTAGCGCGGAGTCTGCGGTGCTTCAACCGCTCGTTCGCGGTAGAGCACATACAGTCCGCTCGCCACGATGATGGCGGCGCCGGCCAGCATGCGAGCGCCCGGCAGCGTGTTCCAGATCAGCCAGTCGAGCAGCATGCCCCACAGCAATGCGGTGTACTCGATCGGCGCAACGGTCGCCGGGGCTGCCAGACGAAACGCATACGTGATGAAGTGCTGACCGATGGCGCCGAACAGGCCGACGCCCACGATCCATGGCCAGTGCTCCCAGCGCAGGGCGGTCCAGCCGAAGATCGACAGGCAGCCGCTCGCCACAGTGACCAGAAACAGCGACCAGAAAATCGTGGCCGTCCCCGTGTCGGTGCGCAGCAGGACGCGAATCGTCAGCGCACTGAGTGCATAGCCGATTGCCGCGATCAGTGCAGCCAGTCCGCCGATCGTGATCAGACTCGCGCCGCTGGGTTTGAGAACCAGAATGACGCCCAGCATGCCGACACCGACAGCCATCCAGCGACGCCAGCCGACGTGTTCGCCCAGGATGGGCACGGACAAAGCGGTAACAATCAGCGGTGCCGACATGAAGATGGTGTACGCATCGGCCAGCGACAGGAATTTCACTGACCAGACGAAGAACCACAGCGTCACCACGCCGAGAAAGCCGCGGACCAGATGCAGCGAGATGCGCCGGGGTGCCAGATCCTTCCAGCGGCCCGATGCTGCCGCCGCGAACAGCAGAAAGGGCAGGGAGGCTGCACCCCGCAGGAACGTTACCTGCATCGCGGGATAGGTTTCGACCAGGCGCTTCATGGTCATGTCCATGATCGAGAATGCGGCCACCGCAGCAATCATGGACACAATGCCGCGGGCGCTGGAGGACTGCATGGCAGCAGAATAAGTCAGCGCGTTGAATCGTGCTCTGATTCCTGCTGCGCAGAACTTTCGTTGTCGGCACAGTGCAGAGTCGCGGCGCTACACTCAGCGCATGAACCATGCATTCATCTGCGATGCGATTCGCACACCTTTCGGCCGCTACGGCGGTGCACTGGCGCAGGTCCGTCCCGACGATCTGGGTGCCATGATTCTGCGGGCGCTTGCTTTGCGCCATCCGCAGGTGAATTGGCGCGAGCTCGACGACGTGTACTTCGGCTGCGCCAACCAGGCCGGAGAAGACAATCGCAATGTGGCTCGCATGTCGTTGCTGCTTGCCGGGCTGCCGGAGAGTGTGCCCGGTGCCACCATCAACCGGTTGTGCGGTTCGGGCCTGGATGCAGTGAATCTGGCTGCGCGGGCCATCCGTTGCGGCGAGGCTGGGTTCGTGATTGCCGGCGGTGTCGAAAGCATGACCCGCGCACCGTTTGTGATGGGCAAGTCTGACGCTGCGTTTGCGCGCGCGACACAACTCGAAGACACGACCATCGGCTGGCGCTTCATCAATCCGCTGATGAAGGAACGCTACGGCGTCGATTCGATGCCGCAGACCGCCGAGAATGTTGCACGGGAGTTCGACATCCCCCGCTCGGCGCAGGACGCTTTCGCACTGCGCAGCCAGCAACGCTACGCCGCTGCACGCGCACGCGGCTTCTTCGAGCGCGAGCTGGTGCCCGTATCCATACCGCAGCGCAAAGGCGAGCTTCGTCGGTTCGATGCGGACGAACATCCGCGCACCGACACCACGCTGGAGGCACTCGCAGGATTGCGGGGCGTCGTGACTGCCGATGGAACAGTGACTGCCGGCAACGCTTCAGGCATCAATGACGGCGCCTGTGCATTGCTGCTGGCCGACGAAGCGGTACTGCGGCGGTTCGATCTGCGTCCGCGTGCGCGCGTCGTGGCAACCGCAACTGCCGGCGTAGCGCCGCGAGTGATGGGCATCGGCCCCGTGCCTGCCACACGCAAGGTGCTGGAACTCGCGGGGTTGTCGCTGGAACAGATGGATGTGATCGAACTCAATGAGGCCTTCGCCGCGCAGGCCCTGGCCGTGACACGTCAGCTCGGGTTAAGTGATGACGCTGAACACGTGAATCCCAACGGGGGTGCCATTGCCATCGGTCATCCTCTGGGCGCCAGCGGTGCGCGCCTTGCGACAACGGCGATCAATCAGCTCGATCTCATTGGCGGCAGGTACGCGCTGTGCACGATGTGCATCGGCGTCGGTCAGGGAATCGCCATGGTGCTGGAGCGGCAGTGACGCAGAACCGGTCCTGCCGAACGGCGGGTCCCTGAATCCCTACCTGCAGGCGGCCTTGCAGTCGCGCAATTCGTTGCGGCAGTAAGTCTGCGCAGTGCGCTCGGTCTGAAAGCAGTCGTAACGCATCGAAGCGATGTTGTCCTGGATCGCATCGACACACAGACCATAGGTGCGCGCGAACCGCTTGCGGCACGCGCCACTGTGGTTTCCGGCACCGCACCCACTGCCGTTACCGAAGTACCCGCAGAAATAGGTGTAGTCATTGTTGCGCATGGTGAAGGGGTCGCGCCCCGAGTTGGCAGCGCGCTTTGAGCATTCGGCACGCGCGCGGCGCACCTCGCTGCTGCAGCGGGTCTCCGCTGCATCGCATTCGTTCATGCAGACCTGCTGCGGCGTCAGCGCCGCCACGGGTGTCTGCGCGGGGGAGGATGACTCGTCGGATGTTTCGGTGGCTTGAGACGTTGTTTCCACCGGCGTGTCCGCGATCGCCAGCGGCAGCACGCCAAACAGGGCAAGGCAGACCCATGAAATTCTTGTTGTCGCCATACACACCTCGCTGATGGCGGCAATGTGGCAGCTCGGCCGCATCAGGTCAATTGGGTGGCGGTGCACCGGACAGGCCGGGAGGTTGCGCTATTCCAGCTTCATTTCCATGCGTACCGCTTCGCCGGCGGGTTTGCCTTCGTTGCGCTCGCTCGTGATGAATACGCGTTCCGGATTCAGTTCGGTGTTGGCAAGCAGCGCATCCTGAACGGCACGTGCGCGCTCGCGGGCCAGCGAGGACAAAGCCGCATCGCCGGGCTTCAGGCGTTGCAGCAACGCTTTCTCGATGAAGCTTTGCTGTGCGTCGGGATCGGCATCCTTGCCCTTCAGGTCCTGCGGATAGTCCAGGGCGCTGCCTGCGATCGATGCATAGGCGCGTTCAAGCGCAGCGTTGCGTTTGCGTTTCGCGCGTTCGTCGGTGGCTTCGGCAGTTGCGTCCGGCGGCAACAAGTCCGTCAGGGCACTGCGCGCCAGCGCTTCGCTGTCCTGAGCGCTGATTACTGTCAGCGGTACGCTCAGCCGCAGTTGCGGACGTTCCACCAGCGCCTTTGACAACGTATTCAGTTTGGCTGTCTGCTCCGGCGCCAGCACCGCGCTGCCTGCGGGAAAGTCCACGTACGCGAGATCCTCGCCGCCGCCGAACAATGCACCCAGCGCTGCAAACGGCGCCGTCACGATCCTGGTCATGAGCCCGAGGAAGGCTTTCCATATGATCGGACCGAGCCGGAACTTCGGATCATCTAGTGTGCCGGAGACCGGCAGATTCAGATCGATCACGCCGTTGCGATCCTTGAGCAGCGCGACGGCGAGTTTCAGCGGAATCGGTGCTGCGTCTTTCGAATCGGTCTTCTCGCCGAACTCCAGGTTGTCCAGCACGATGTGATGGGCGGCGTCGAGTTTGCGATTCTCGATCTTGTAGTGCAGCTCAGTCGACAGCTTGCCCTTGCTGATGTTGTAGCCGGCGAATTTGCCCGAGTAGGGGTTGAAGGTCGTCAGCTCCATGTTGCGGAAGTTCATGGACAGGTCGGTGAAGGTGCTGGCCGAGAGCAGATTCACCGTACCCGTGATGTCGACCGGCGCGTACTTGTCCACTTTGCCGGCAAGTTTCACTTTGGCGCGCGATGCCGGATCGGACGACAAGCCGTTGACGCTGCCGTTCAATTCGAGAATTCCCGCTGCGAAAGAGGGATCGATGGAGTAGTCGGCAAAATTGGCGGAGCCGTCGATCACTTCGACTGTCTTGATGCGCACGGGAAACGCTGCCGATGACGCAATACGTTCACTGCCGGATGCCGCTTTCGTATGGGGCGATGTTTTCTCCGTGCCGGAATCCGATCGCAGCACCTTCGACACGTTCAGAGAG
>DASTRD010000220.1:0-18475 GCA_035761425.1 Povalibacter sp. | reverse complement strand
TGGCGACCCGCAGCAGATTCGACTGCGTCTGATCGCCCATCAGCACCTGGCCGGCGAACGGACCGAACTTGTCATTGGTGACCCAGACAGGGTTGCCTGGAGAATTGGCGACGCGATTGTGCGGAAACAGAATCACGGGCTGCTCCTTGCGGCTCAACACCTGATCCCACTGAATTTCGGGCGACGACGGCGTCATGCCGGGCAGATCGATGAGCCCGGCGGGATGTCCGTAGAACTTGCCCCTCTTCAGCTCAAACATTTTCGAGGTGCCGACGAAGTCGCCCTGATTATCCGTGTACCACAGGCGTCCATCAGGACTGAAACCGAGGCTGGCCGGACTGCGCAGTCCATTGGCGAACAGCTCGAACTTGCCATTGGGCTGCACGCGCACCGCCCAGCCGTTGAATCCACCCCACGTGCCCATGACCTTGCCGCCGCCGGTGTAGAACCCTTCAGCACCGTCATGCGCAAGATTGAGCGTGAAGTAGTAGTCGCCGTTGGCTGCGCGCACAGGACCGTGCATGTAGGTGTGGTAGTTGCCGTGATACGAGTGCGCATCGAACAGCGTCTCGTACTTGTCGGCGAGTCCATCGCCATTGGTATCGCTGATACGCGTGAGCTCAGCTTTCTGGCCGGCCACGACGACCAGACCCTTGTCGTCTTCCGCCACCACGCCAAGGCTGTCGAACAGCCCCTCGGCAAAGAGGCGCCATTCACCATTGACGAGCCGCCACACGCCAGCCGTACGCGTCGCTACCACCAGCGTATTGTCCTTCGTCAGCGAAATGCCCAGCGCCTCGAACAACTGGTCGCGTCCATAGTTGTCCTTCGGCGGATAGTAGTTCTCGATCGTATAGCCGGCCGGGAGCTTCGCGGTCGAAGGTGCCTTCACCAGCGGTGCACGCTGGTAGGCGTATGTCGATGCAGCAGGACGCCACGCCTTCGCAGCGAGCGCGATGGTTCCGCTCAGCGTCGCGTGGGTCTTGCCGGCCGGCAGTGTCCAGCGATCGCCTTCGAGAGCGCCGCTGCTCGCTTTGGCATCGTGCAGCAGCTGCGGGTTGAGCATGAAATGCTGTGCAGTCGCGAGCTTGCCATCGATCTGAACGGTGACCGTGCCGTTGTCCGCAATCGTCGTCGCAACTTCGAGCACATTCTTGCCGACGCGATACTTGAAGACCGGCGGAGCGAGTTTGTCGCGCGAATCGCGTGAGTAACCGAGGAACTGCGCATCGACCGCGGCGATCTGTGCGAGCTGATCTTCCTTGCTGTTCACCGCTTCGCGCAGACGCGCATAGTCCCCGAACTTCGCTTCCTTGAAGGAGAAATCCACCAGCTTGCCGGCAGGATTCAGCGGCGCGAGCAGATACTCGCGATCGCCGAAGCTGATCTCGCGGCTTTCATAGCCGAGCGCCAGTCCGCGACCGCCGCGACCCGTCAGCTCGCCCGTCATGTCGAGGAAGCCGCCCTGCCAGATCTTGGCCACTGCCAGCAGACGCGGATCGAACGTGTAGTTGACGCCGTTGGGATTGCCCACATGGATGCTGCGGGCCGAGACGCCGGCCAGCGGTCCGCGCTGCAGCCGCACGCGATCGTTCACGAGCCATTGCAGACCGTCGGTCATCGGATCGTACGGTGCCGTCGCCGCCAGTGCAGCCAGCCGCACGACGGGGCCGCGGTTCATCGGTTCATTCAGAGTCGCAAGGTAATCGCCGATGGCTTCGAGCTGCTGATCGCTGACCACGTCCGTGGAGAACGGCGGCATCACAGGAAGGTATGCCTGCCCCCTGGTCGGGCCGCTCTCGGCAACGGCGAGCTGATCGGCCGGTTCGCGTACGCTGTGGCGCAGATACTCGCGATTGGCCTTCACCTGGAATCGATGCCCTTCGCCGCCTTCCACCACTTCGCGCGAGCGCGCGTTCGGGCGAATCAGGCCGAACAGATTCGGGCCCGTGCTGACGCCGCCGCTGTCAGGCTCCACCAGGTGGCAGGCGGCACAGCCAACGGAGTCGAACGTCTCCTTGCCCATGCTGACGAAATCGACGAGGTCCTTTTCATTGGTCGCACCGCCGGAGGCCTGCGGAACCTTGAGCTGGGCAAAGTCCGCCGCATCGTGCCGCGCATTGCGGATCGAGAACGGACCTTGTGTCACCACGATGAGCAGCGGTCCACGCGCATCCTCGCCTTCCCAGCGGGCGCTGGGACTCTGTTTTTCGAAGACCACGTTGCGCAGCACTTCGCTGCCCACCTGTGCTTCGAGCACAAATGCATTCTCGACCTTGTTGTAACCCTCATCGAAGCGCGGTGCGCGGAACTTCACCGCAACCTTCTGCCAGTCGCCATTGCCTTCGAGATCGATGGCATAACGACCTTCAAGGAAGGCGGTGGCCTTCGCCCCCGCCGGTGCGCGAAATTCCAGAGAGGTGACACTGTCGGCGAGCCCGCCGCGGGTCACCAGCGCGCTTGGCATCCCCGTCGCGCTCGTTGTCAGCACGCCATCGGACAAGGTCCAGGCAGGATTTTCGCGGAAGGGTGCTGGCCCACCATTTGTCGTCTGCGCATGAGCGCTGGCGAAACCTGTGAGTGCAACAGCAGTCAGAAACGCCAGTGCGTGGCGGGAAATTTTCAGCATGGACCCCCCTTTTCGAACGCGTACACTAACCGAAAATCCGCCTCGATAAACCCTCTCGTTGTTGCTATTCCCATGACATTTCTCTGGCTGCTTGCTGCTGGCACGACCGTCCTTCCCACGCCTCACGAAGCCGAGGTCGTCGTGACCGGCTCACGTGTTGCGAGTTCCCCCGATGAGCTGGCTGCGAATGTCACGGTACTGCGCCGCGAAGATTTCGACGTCGAGAAGCCGGCCGATCTTCCGGACCTCCTGCGCCGCGTCGCCGGCGTCCACGTCGACACAGTCGGCGGCCGCGGTGGCACAGGATCGATCTACATGCGCGGCGCAGATCCGAACTACACGCTGGTATTGATCGATGGCGTTCGCGTCAACGATCCGACGAATTCGCGCGGCGGATCGTTCGACCTGTCCACCCTCGACATTGCGGACGTGGAACGTGTGGAGATCGCCCGAGGACCCTACTCCGCCATTTATGGCGGCGATGCCATGGCGGGTGTGATCAATATCGTCACGCGACCCGGCCTCGTCACTTCGCCCAGGGTGGACGTCGATGCGATGGGAGGCGCTTATGACAACCGCGAACTCACGCTCAATGCCCAAGGCTCCATGGCACACGGCAGCTGGCGCGTCGGCGCCAGCGACACCAACGAAGGCGAGGTGGTACGCGGCAATGACTTTGACGCTCAACGCGTCTCGGGGGCCTTGAACACGCAGCTTGGTGCAGCGACGACTCTGGTCGTTTCCGGGCGCTATTCCGAAAGCACGCGACGTGGCTTTCCGGATGACAGCGGCGGCTACGACCATGCCGTGCTGCGCGAGACCGAACGTCGCGAAGCCAGCGAGACGATTCTGGGTGCGGGGCTGACGCATCACATCGGCGATGCCGCCTTCGCGCTCACGCTCGGATATTTCGATCGCAACGATCAGATCGATTCTCCGGGTGTGGCCCCGGGCGTGCGGGATCCATTCGGCGTGCCGCCCAGCGCCACCGAGTCCGACTTCACGCGCTACTCCGCAACGCTGAGCGGTACCCAGCGCTTCTCGCATGCGGTATCGCTGGTGTACGGCGTCGACTGGCAACGCGAACAAGGCGCCAGCGACGGCACACTCGATTTCGGTGGCGGATTTCTCGTGCCCACCAGCTTCGAGCTCACACGCACGACCTGGGCTCCGTTCGCCGAAGTGAAGATCGACTCGGACTTCGGGCTGTCCACACAGGCCGGCGTGCGCATCGATCATCCCGACGACCAGAGCTCCGTTACGAGCCCGCGCGTGCGGCTGGCGTATGCGCTACCTCAAACCGGGTTCACGATCGCAGGCAGCTGGGGCAAATCCTTCAAGCTGCCGAGCTTCTATTCGCTGGCGCATCCGCTGGTAGGCAATCCGGATCTGCTTGCCGAACGCGGCGAGTCGCACGAAATCGAACTCTCGCAGCGGCTGCTCGATGGACAGGCGCACTGGAGCGCCACCTGGTTCAGCAGCGAGTTCCGCAATGCCATCGATTTCGACGCGGGCCCACCGCCCATGCTGGTCAATCGCAATCGCGTCGACTCCCACGGCATTGAACTGGCCGCGGGCGCGAATTTCGGCGCGCAATGGAGCATCGACAGCAGTGTGACAAATGCGAAAAGCCGCATCGCCTCGAGCGGCAACGAACTGCGCAACCGGCCAGAATGGCGTGCGTCGCTCGGCGTCCACTGGCTGCCGAGTGCTGCTGTCAGCTTGTCCGCAGCCGCAACGTACGTGGGATCTTCGCTGGATTCGTCGATCGCCACCGGCGATGTGCGTCTGTCCGCATACACGCTTCTGGACGTGAGCGCAGTGTGGCAATTGACGGATCGCTTTCAGGCGTACCTTGCGATCGACAATCTCACCGACGAGCGATACGAGCAGTTCGTGGGCTTCACGGCGCGCGGCATCATGCCGCGCGCCGGTGTAAAGGTTTCGCTCTGACGCAAACGTCAGCGCATCACTGTTTCAGATCGAGCACCACCGGTTTGTAGCCGCCCTTGCTGCGGAAATACAGCAACAGGCCGATGTAGGCGGCCAGCATCAGCAACGGCAGGATTGCGATGCTGCGCAGGGCATCGCGCTTGGACTCGTTGTCGATCGTGTCGACCACCGCTCTGGTTTCATCGGGGATCGCTGCACGTTTGGCCGGGTCCACCGCGGTATACTCGCCGAACACGCCGGTGCGATGCGTCGTCAGGGACGCTTCCAGCTGCGTGCCGTTGCGCGTGTCGTATTCATGCAGCGCCTTGACCATGTGATTGTCCTGCACGCTGCCGATCAGCGGGCTGCCGACAATGCCTGCCGCCAGCATGCCCACGCCTGCCACGACGTTGATCGTGATTGCACCGCCGCGTGGCGACTGCTCCGATACCACCCCGATCGAGGTGGGCCAGAAGAACGCCTTGCCGATGCCATACACCGTGGCGGCCAGGAGCAGCATCACGCCGGCTGTCATCGACAGCGCGACCAGACCAATGGCCGCAAGCAATGCCGAGAGCGCCAGCAACCCGATCGGCGAAAACTTGTGCACGAGCGGACCTGCAACCAGACGCAGCACCAGCACCAGTGCCATCGTGTAGATCAGCACCCACCCGCCTGACAGGCCGATCTCGCCCATTGCCGGCGTCATCATCGAGGTGATCCAGCTGTCGGTACCCAGCTCGGTGATGCCGAGCGGAATCATGATCAGCACCATGACGATGAAGATCGGACGACCCGGCGAACGCGCCCACAGGCCATAGCCGACCGTCAGGACGCCGATGATCAGCCATTTCACGAGATCGGAGAATCCGGCGACGCGGCCGACTTCGAAGACCATCAGCAGGGCGACGACGAATGCGCTGACGAAACCGGCCTCCGCGATCATCTCGCGATAGGACACGCCGGCTGCGACACGTTCGCTCGGCGGGAATTTGCGCGGCAGCAGCAGAATGCCGTATGTGAATACCGGAATGAGGATGAGCGACATGGTGATGCGCCATCCGATGTCTCCGGGCAGGGCCAGTGCAAGCAGGCCACCCAATACGAACCCTGCGGGCCAGCCGGCGTGCAGACGATTGAGCCACGTCACCTTGTCGTGACGGAATTGAGCGGCGACCAGCGGGTTGATGCCCGCCTCCACTGCACCGTTGCCCAGCGACAGCACGAAGGTGCCCCAGTACAGCGGCCAGTAGCCGTCCGCACGCAGAATGATGACGAGCCCCAGCAGATGACATGCGGCAGCAAACCACAAGAGCGCCTTGAAGCCGACGCGATCGACGATCAGCGACAGCAGCACGATGCTGATGGAGAAGGGCCACAGGCCCACACCCGCAAGTTCGCCCTTCTGGGTTTCCGTCAATCCGAACTCGATGCCCCAGGCATCGATCGAGAAAGCACGCAGGATGAAGCAGAACGAGGTGGCTACCAGCGCGATAAAGCACACTGCGAACGTCGTTTTCGCCTCAGTGGAGACGGGCGCTGCTCCCGTCATCGTGGCAGTCGTACTCATGGACTTGTCCCCCCTTGTTTTTGTATCTGATTCTGCTGCGCATGACCGCGCTGTCCCGGATTGATGAACTTCGAGCCGAAGTCATTCGCATCCGGGCATGCGCGGTTCATCTCTGTCAACTCGTCACTGAAACTTTCTCCACGCGGATTCGCGACCGGAAGCGAGCACGGCTTCGATGAATGCCATGACGCGCGTTGCGTTCACCACTTCCGGCGCGATCAATGCACTCCTGGCGGGCTCGCGCTTTTCCAGCCGTGCCGTCACCTGTTCGGCAAAGTCCGTGTACAGCTGCGAGAACGCTTCGATGAAGCCTTCCGGATGACCGCCGGGCAGCCCGACCGAACTGGTCGGCGTTCCGGGATCGCCACGGCGCATCAGACGCGGAGCTTCACCTGCACGCGTGACCAGTAGTTCCTCAGGCGACTCCTGCTTCCAGTGCAGCGAACCTTCTTCGCAATACACGCGCAGCGACAGGCTGTTCAAATGGCCGATCGCCACCTGACTGGCCCACAGACTGCCGCGTGCACCGTTGCCGAAGCGCAGGAGCACGTTGACGTTGTCATCGATGGGCCTGCCCGGAACCATGGTCGACACTTCCGCCATGAGTTCGACGACGCGTTCGCCGGTGACGAACTCTGCCAGCTGAAACGCATGCGAACCGATATCGCCAAGTGCACCGGCGCCGGCCTGTTTGGGATCGGTGCGCCAGCTCGCCTGCTTCTGCCCCGTTTTTTCGAGCGCAGTGGCCAGCCAGCCTTGCGGATACTCGACCTGCAGGACACGCAGCTTGCCCAGCCCGCCTTCTGCAATCAGCGAGCGTGCCAGCCGCACCATCGGATAGCCGGTGTAGTTGAAGGTCACGCCCAGCAGCCGCTGCTTCGCGGCGGCGAGCGCGACCAGCTTCTGCGCGTCTGCGAGCGTCGTGGTAAGCGGCTTGTCGCAGATCACGTCGAAGCCTGCTTCGAGCAATGCCGCAGATTGCGGATAGTGCATGTGATTCGGCGTCACGACGGACACGACTTCGACGCCATCGGGCCGTTTCGATTCGCCTGCGATGAACGCCTCGAGCGTCGGATAGACGCGATCTGCGGCCAGGCCGAGCGCCACACCCGACCGTTTGCTCTTTTCAGGATCGGACGAAGGCACCGCTGCCAGCAACTGATAGCGTCCGTCCACCCGTGCAGCCATGCGATGCACAGCACCGATGAAGGCGCCCTCGCCGCCGCCGATCATTCCCCAGCGCAGCGGACGGGTCATGCGAGCCCCAGCGTGCGCAGGGCCACCGACGTATCGCCGCCGGCAGCGAAATCATCGAACGCCTTCTCGGTGACGCGGATGATGTGCTTCCTGATGAACTGCGCACCTTCACGAGCACCATCTTCGGGATGCTTCAATGCGCATTCCCATTCGAGCACCGCCCAGCCATCGAAGTCGTTCGCGGCCATCTTCGAGAAGATGCCGTTGAAATCGACCTGACCGTCGCCGAGCGAACGGAAGCGCCCGGCGCGATTCACCCAGCTCTGATAGCCGCTGTACACGCCCTGCTTCGCCGTCGGACGGAATTCCGCGTCCTTGACGTGGAACATCTTGATGCGCTCGCGGTAGACGTCGATGTAACCCAGGTAATCGAGCTGCTGCAGAATGAAATGGCTGGGGTCGTAGAGAATCTGGCAGGCAGCGTGGTTCTTCACCCGCGCCAGAAACATCTCGAAGGTCTCACCGTCGAAGATGTCTTCGCCGGGATGCACCTCGAAACAGCAGTTCTGCCCGTTGGCTTCGAAAATATCCAGGATGGGCTTCCAGCGCCTGGCGAGTTCGTCGAATGCGGCTTCGATCAGGCCCGGCGGGCGCTGCGGCCACGGATACAGATAGGGCCAGGCGAGCGCGCCCGGGAATGCCGCAACGTTCTTCAGACCGAGATTCCGGCTGGCTTTGGCGACCAGCTCCATCTGTTTCACGGCCCAGGCCTGGCGGGCCTTCGGATTGCCGTGCACTTCAGGCGGCGCGAAATTGTCGAACTGCAGATCGTAGGCGGGATGCACCGCAACGAGCTGGCCCTGCAGATGAGCGGCGAGTTCGGTGGGTTCGATGCCGTGTTCCTTCAGGGTACCGCGCAGCTCATCGCAATAGGTCTTGCTCTCCGCCGCCCTGGCGAGATCCATTACACGGGAATCCCAGCTCGGCAGCTGCACGCCGACAAAGCCGCATTCCCTGGCCCATTTCGCCATGTCGTTCAGATTCTGCAGATGCGGACCGCCGCCCGCGAACTGCGCCAGAAATACCGCAGGACCCTTGATCGTCTTCACGCTTCCCCCGATTCGATTCAAGCAACACTCTGGAAGGCAGATAGTCCACGCCCGCCGCCATCAATTCAAGTCGTCGCACGGCGCTTGCGCCGCATTGGATCCCCGGATCGGGAACCTCATCCTGCTGCCTATTCCAGCGGCGGACCTATGGACGTGGAGGTAGCGGTCGGGAAGTTCGCCGGTATGGGGAAATCGACCGGGCGGTGCGCCAGCCACTGTACGGCCCGCACCACCAGCGTCTGCATGCCCACGTCGCGGACCGTTACCGGATCCTTGTCGCCTTTCCACACATGGCCGAAGTTGGAGGTGTAGACCTTGCCGCGCCCGTACGTGACGATCCATTCGGTCGGCCAGTTGAGCTGCGTCTTCGGCTCGTGCGCATACGACAGGATTTCGAGATTCTTCGCCGGCCCACGTACGTGGTAATAGACCTCGATGTCGGCAGCGGTCCATTGCCGCGGCACGCCCTTGTGGATGGGATGGTCGCCTACCCTGTTGATCAGTGCGTCGAAGCGCTTGCCATGACCGGTGTTCTCGCCTTCACCCGGCGGGAAGCGAATGAGCTGGCCGTCATCGCCGACCGCGACCGCGGTGCCGTAGTCCTTCTTGCGCCATCCGAGTCCGATCATGTCGTTGTATTCGGGCCATTGCACGAATGCGTTGTTGGCCGAATGCCAGATGTAGACGCCGCCACCGCCGCGCACGAAGCGCTCGAACGATTTCTGTACCGGCACCGGCCACTGCGGACCGCCGCCGTAGTCGTTGCAGTTCTGAATGATCACATCGTATTTGCTGAACTGCGGACGCCATTTGTCCCAGCCCGGCGCAGCCGCATCGGGCGGCGAGGTCGACACGTCGACCGCGAACAAACCGGTGCGGTCCAGAATGCCGCGGATATAGCGCGTGGTCTGCTGCCAGTCGTGGTTGTTGAAGCCATCGACGATGAGCACGCGGATGGGCCCCGTTGCCGTCTTTGCAGACGCCGAAGCTGCCAGGCTCATGGCCAGCAACCCGGCCAGCAGCATGCCGATGGTTCTTTTCAAGATGCATCCCCCCATAGATGATCGGGGGCATCTTACTCGATCGTCTGAGACGAGCGCGCCTCAGGGAATTGCTCACGCGCGAGATGTCGTCGCGATACGCCCGCCATGCGGTCTCAGGTCGCTCCCGTACGCCGGCATCACTTCGCAACAGCACGCCAGGAATCACCGCACCCAAGTGCGGGACTTCAGCCCTTTCCGTCCTGAGCCACCAACACGAAAGCGTTGGGTCAGGGAACGAGGCCCTGCGTCGTACGACACAGAGCCTCGTTGCAGGCTTCAGAACGTCACGCGAATCGTCGCGGCGATGCGCCGATCGAACGTGAACCAGCCATTGCGATACAGCCGCGAGTCGATGTAATCGACGTTGTACGCGGGCGTACTGCCGTCGGATGCAACCGTGTACTGATACGGCCCGACCAGCAGACGTTGCGTCGTGTTGCTGATGTTGTTCGCTTCGATACCGACCTGCACATTCTCATTGATGCGGAAGAACACCGACGCATCGAGCTGTCCGAAATCGTCGTTCCATACCGCACCCTTGCCGTCGCCGTCCTGCGTGGTCAGCAACCAGCGCTCGCGCCAGTTGTAGGCCAGGCGCGCTTCGACGGGGCCGCGCTGGTACATCAGCATCGCGTTGTAGCTTTTCGGCGAGAGTCCCTCCAGCGGCAATCCCGGCGGCGTGGTATTGCCGGCCGTCGGTCCCGGCGCGCCCTTGCTGTCGACGTAAGTGTAGTTGCCCTGGAAGCCGAGACCCTGCAGGAAACCGGGCAGGAAATCGTAGAACTGGGAGTAACCGATCTCGAAGCCCTGAATCGTGCCGCTGTCGCCATTGATCGTGGTCTGCACTTCCCAGTCGTTGCCGAAGATGTTCTGCGACTGGGTTCCGCTGATGAAATAGTCCTTCACATCCTTGTAGAACACCGTGCCCGTCAGCGACCCTTGCCGTGCGAAGTACCACTCGAGCGCCGTATCGAACTGATTCGAACGCATCGGTTTCAGCCACGGATTGCCGCCGCTGCCGGTGAACGAGGTGACCTGCTGCGAGATCGGCGTGGGCGGATCGGTCGTGTTGTCGTACACCACCAGCACATCGCCACCCAGCGACACGTTGGCACGCAACTGATCGAACGTCGGACGCGCAATCGCCTTGGACGCGGCGAAGCGCCACTGCAGATCCGGCGTCAGCTTCAATCGAATGTTGAGGCTCGGCAGCACATCCGAGTAACTGCCATCCTGCGTGACGGCAACGGACTGTCCGGTACCGAGCTGCAGGATCTCCGGCGCGAGCAACGCATAGGAAGTCCAGTCCGGTTGCTGTGCAAAACCGGACGCCGCAGTTTCGGTGCGCACGTAGCGCACACCGATGTTGCCATCTAGCGGCATGGAGCCGGCATCGCCGCCGAAGCGCAGCAAGAGGTAGCCCGCGTACGTCTTCTCGCTCTGACGGTTGGCATCCTCTGGCAGGAACTGATCGGGCGCCCAGCCCGAACCGTTGATCTCGACCTGCTGAAGCAATGCGCCGTTGTGATTCAGATTGCGCACCAGATCATCGCCGGCCACCCAGATACCGCCGGGCAGATTGGCGTCCCCGCGATAGAAGTTGTTGAAGGTGAAGAAGCGCGTATTGCCGGGGAGATACTGATCCAGCGGTGCAAGCTGACCCGGCCAGCCGCCGGCCGAATTGCCCATCCACCATTCGGTGAGCGGCTGCCAGTTGTAGCCGGTGTCCTTGTTGTTCGCTTCGCGATCGGTGGCGCGAATGCCCGCACGCAGCGACCTGAGCCAGCCTGAATCGATGGCGTAGTTCACATCGAAACGTCCCGCCCGTTCCTCACCGCGATTCTGCTGAGTGTCGTCCATGCCGGCCGCCCAGTAGTAGTTGGCAGGATCGGAGAGATAATCGCCGCCCACCACGGAGACGCGCGGCAGCGAGCCGCTCAGATCGACATCCAGCGCGTCGGGCCACACTTCGGTATTGACCGTGTAGTCGTGATTGTCGGCAGTGGCCTTGACGTACTGCGCGTCCAGCGAGAACGACAGGTTGTCGGTCGCATCGAAGCGGAAGTTCGCACTGACATCGGTGGTGCGCTGATGCATCTGCGCCATGCGTGTGGTCGCGCCGGTCGGAATATGCGCGCCGCCCGGCTGCAGAATCCGCACTGTGTCGGCGAGCAGCGGATCGCTGACCCAGGTCATGTCGTTGGTCGTCGTCACGAGCCGGCCAGACACGAAGTTGCCATTCTCATCGAAGTTGCCGGTGGTGCCGGAGGCGATACCGGTTTCATAGCCGCCAGCCTGGAACCATGCGGAGTGCTCGGTCCAGTTCATCGTGTAGTCCGAATGCAGCGCCTGCAGCGTCAGTTCGGTGCGATCGGAAGGACGCCACTGGAACGCAATCGCGCCGCCGACGCGCTCGCGATCGAAATCCAGTTCGCTCCAGCGCGCGCCGGCCGGCATGTACACGCACGAGAACGTGCCGCCTGCCATCGAAGGACAGTTTTCGCTCGCACCGTTCACCGAACCGACTTCCGACACGTCGCGGCGAAACGGCCGTCCGAACTGAATGCTGTCGGTGCGTGTGGCCAGCTCCGAATACGCCGCGTTGATCAGCAGACCCATTTCGCCCACGCCGGTGTCCCAGCGTGTGCTGAAGAGTCCCGATGCCTGCGGCTTGGTCTTCTTCACGAAATCGCCGTAGTTGGCACTGACGGTGGCGCCGAATACGGTGCCCTGCGAATCGAAAGGCTTGCGTGTGCGCAGATCGACAGTGCCGGCAATGCCGCCTTCGACCATGTCGGCCGACGGATTCTTGTACACGTCCACGCCAGCCATCAGTTCCGATGGCACGTCTTCGAAACTCAGCCCACGCGTGTTGCGCGCACTGAAGACGTCGCGACCGTTCAGTTCGCTGCGTACCTGCGTCATGCCGCGCACCACCACGCCGCTGCCCTCCGCCGAGAAGCGATTGGTATCGTTCGGCGCGAACAGATGGTCGATGGCGACGCCCGGAATGCGCTGCAGCGTTTCGGTCACGGTGCGATCCGGCAGTGCGGTGATGTCAACGGCCGACACGGAGTCGACGATCTGTTCCGCGTTGCGCTTGATGTCCTGCGCAGACTCGATGCTCTGACGCATGCCGGTAACGACGACCTCCTCCACCACCTTGGGCGATGGATCTGCCGCGTGCGCCCCGATGGCAAAAATGCCGGCGCTCGCTGCGACCGACATTCCCGAACCGCGCAATACAGCTTTGACGGCAGTCACCAGCGTCGGCCTGAGCCGCGCTCCCTTCGATTTCTCAACGTGCATATGAACCCCCAAATTTTCGATCTTCTGCATCTGCGGGCGCCGGGCGCCCTCAACCCCAACATCGATTCGTGCGGAAAGCAGGCAGCCGCGACCAGTTCGCCGGGACCTGTGCGACTGCGACCGCGTGACCCGCGGCACGGCGTAAACGAGTGAGAAAGAATCCCGGGGGCACAGGCCCCGGGAAACGGCGTCTCCCACTGTCATCGACAGTGCGGACACAGGGGCACTGGAAGCGCTGTTCGGGATTTGCGTTGGAAACGACAGGGCGACGACAGCGAGCGCATGCGCGCGTGCTGGAACATCCGCCGCTTTACCTGAGAAGCGTGGCGTCAATCGAGTCCCCAACCCCTGCATATTCTTGTGTGGACCTGCCGGCATCGTCGGTTGCGACAGAATCTGCGCGGGACCGATGAGCGCCGGGGTCAGATGCGACATCGAGCTGACCGCATGTGGAAGTCCACGGCGTTCAGTGCGACATCGGCGCTGGAACCTAGCGCCGTGCACGAGTTGGACGTAAGTTCAATCTTGTACAATGCGTCCCCTGCCTGTTACACGTAGGTACGTCATTGACTTTGCAAACGTTTCAATCGCGCGGGCTCACCCGGTTCGCGCTGTCGTGAGCTTCGATCCGTAGATGGAAGATCAGAATTCACCTTCGTCCGTGAGCTCACGCGACGCCGAGCAGCACGAACTGCAACGGATCGTCGAGTTGCTTGGCAGGGACACGCGGCCCGGTCGCCTGCTGGCGTACCTGGGCGAGAAGTACTTTCAGGGTCAGGAAAGTCAGCTCAACGAATTCAACATCGCGACTGAGGTGTTCGGTCGTTCGCCGAAGAACTTCGACCCGACTCAGGATGCAGTGGTGCGCGTGGAAGCCCACCGGCTGCGCAAGAAGCTGCGGCAGATTCAGGAGAAGCCGGGCACATCGTCCGGCCTGCAGATTTCGCTGCCCGCGGGCAGCTATACGCCGCGCTTTGAGCTGACCCCTCCACATTCGATCGGCGCTACCGAAGCCGACGCTGAGGAACACGAATCCGTGTCGGGCACCGAGGCGGATCTGCGCCCCAGACGGACGGCAATGTATGTGGCCCTGGCCGTCGGCGCCCTGTGCATCGCCATCATTGCCGGCCTGACACTTCGCAAACCTGCTGTGACGACAGCCTCTGCACCGCTCCCGGCACAGCAGCCCGTGGTGACGGGCGCAAGGCAACCCGATGAAGTCCACATCATGGCCGGCTACGACGGCAGCGATGTGATCGATCAGTCAGGAGTCCGCTGGAGTCCGGACCGCTTCTACACAGGTGGCGGGCCCTGGACGCGCGATGAGGGCTTCGTGCGCGGCACCAGCCGGCCTTTTCTCTTCGCCAACTGGCGCACGGGCGATTTCAGCTACGACGTTCCGCTCAGACCCGGCGTCTATGAGATGCGATTGTTCTTCATCTCCTCGAATCATCTCGGTGAAGAA
The DNA here is from genome assembly GCA_035761425.1 of Povalibacter sp. GTDB lineage: Bacteria > Pseudomonadota > Gammaproteobacteria > Steroidobacterales > Steroidobacteraceae > Steroidobacter. The sequence goes on along the minus strand of DASTRD010000220.1, from coordinate 4,221 downwards.
AAACTTGCGGGCTTCAACGTCGGATTGAATGGCGAACCCCTGCTGACGGCTTTCGATATCAATATCAGTGCGCCGGGTGCCGACGTTGCTGAAGAGCAGGTCTTCAGGGATATCGCGCCCGGTGAGGATGGCTTCGTCCACCTGCGGTTTTCGAACCAGGTCGGGCCGGCCTCGCTCAACGCGCTGGAATTCACACCCGGCGTGGCTGGCAGACTCAAACCCGTTCGCATCATCACGCAGCCGACGTCCTTCATCGACCGCAAGGGGCAGCGCTGGCGGGCCGATGATTACTACATGAACGGCCTGCGTTCGATCGCGCGGCGCAAGGTCACCGGCACGGACGATCCGGAATTGTTCGGCGGTGAACGCTTCGGTCATTTCAGTTACGCCATTCCCGTCGATGTGCGCGGCCGTTACACGGTCGTGCTGCATTTCGCAGAGTTCTATTTCGGTCCGCACCTGCCCGGCGGTGGCGGCGTCGGCAATCGCGTCTTCCACGTGTTCTGCAACGGACAGACGCTGCTGCGCGACTTCGATATCTACAAGGAAGGCGGAAGTCTGCGCGTCGTAACGAAGACGTTCTCCGGGATTCAACCTTCACCGCAGGGCAAGATCAATCTCACGTTCCAGCCGGTCGCCAACAATGCGACAGTGTCCGCGATAGAAATTCTGGACGAATCGCCGGGCAGCTGAGCCTTGTGTTATGCCGGGAGGATCGGTTCCGTTCCCCGGTTATGTAACGGGGCGCAGGCGCCGTACACATATATATGTGTTGCGCGCCCCGGTTGACCGCGCCGGGATCGCAGGCAATTCACACTGTTGTCACGCCGATGCTGCACCGGTCGGCATCTTGCACACGGAGTGCATGCTGGATACGGACCGGCACCATTGTTGCCGACTCAATGCAGTGGGTTCCCGCACAGCTCGTTGCCTGCTTTCTGACATCTCAACTGTCCCTTGAGGCGCTCGTGGAACACGCCGCGCGTGGGCGCGTTCGCCTGTCAGACCACATGCGCTACTCGAGGAGACGATGATGAAGAAGCCCACAGCTTTCGCCATTGCCGGCTGGATGTGTCTGTCGAGCGCCGTCGCTCTCGCACAGAGCACCCCGATGCCCTCGCAATCGCAGACCGATCCCGTCAATCCGGCACGCGACAATCTGTCCAGCCAGGAATTCGTGACCAAGGCCGCCGCCTCAGGCAAGGCTGAAGTCGCGATGGGCAAGATGGGCACGCAGAAGGCGGACAGTGCAGCGGTCAAGGCATATGCACAGAAGATGGTGACCGATCACACCAAGGCCAATCAGGAACTCGCCAGTACAGCGAAAGCAGCCGGACATGCCGTCCCGGCCGACATGGACCTGAACCACCATGCAATGGATCGCGATCTTGAGCGTGCAACCTCGGGCAAGGACTTCGATCGGAAGTACATGGATCAGATGGTCAAGGACCACCAGAAAGCCGTCGACCTGTTCGAACGCGCAGCCAACGCGAGTGAGGTCGCACCTGCTCTGCAGGCTCTCGCCCGCAAGACGCTTCCGACGCTCCGCGAACATCTGAACGAAGCACAGCGCATCCGCTCGCAGCTCGGCTCCTGAGAGATCGCAGGAAGAGGTTCACACGGAGCAGCAATATTCGTTGACTCTGTGTGAATCCTCTGCCTGACCGCGAAATCTCCGGCCAGACGCCGGGGAACCATCCGCGGCGGACGACATTTATGACGTGCACCCTGCCGAGAGAGCCTGACGTCATGAATCTGTCATCCGACCAGATCACATCATTCCGACAGCGACTGGACGAACGCGCCGAGCAACTGCGCGCGGAAGTGCGCGATGGAATGCAGCAGTCCAGAGAGGAGACGCATGCACGCCTCGCCGAACAGGCGCGCGACTCCGGCGATGATTCATTCGCGGACCTCACAGTGGACATGCGCTATTTCGACATGGACCGGGATACGGCCGAACTGCGGCTCATCGACCAGGCATTGACGAGATTGTCGGAAGGCACCTACGGACGCTGCGTGGACTGCGGTCGGGACATTCCGTTGTCACGACTGGAGGTCGAGCCCACGGCGCAACGCTGCATTCAGTGTCAGGAACTCCACGAAAAAACGCATGCGAGTGTGAACACGCCACGGCTGTGACGGCGAGTACGCACGGGCTCGCGCATTGATATGCCATGTCCCGCAAGCCTGCCACAACGCCCGAGCTCTCCGACGCCGCGCGGCAGAATCGCAGATTTCGTATCGGTCTGGCTCGCGCATCTGCCGGTGCGCTGCTCTTTGCGTTGCCCATGCTGATGACCATGGAGATGTGGTCGATCGGCTTTTACGTGAACAGCTCGCGGCTGGCGCTGCTGACGCTCGCCTCACTGCCGTTGTTGACAGGCCTGTCGCATTACTCCGGCTTCGAGCGCACGACGAGCTGGCGGCAGGACTTCAAGGATGCCTGCACCGCCTACGGCATCGGCTGGCTGACGGCGGCAGCAATATTGTCGGTGTTCGGTCTGCTGCATATGCAGACACCGCTCGCCATTTCGCTGGGCAAGATCGCCATTCAGGCCATGCCTGCGAGCATGGGCGCGGTGCTCGCCCGCAGCCAGCTCATGGGCAGCGCTGACGAACCCAGGGAGCGCGCCACACAGGACGCCACCTACGGGGGTGAACTGTTCCTGATGGCGGCAGGCGCCCTGTTTCTGGCCATGAATGTCGCGCCGACGGAAGAAGTGGTCCTCATCGCGTACAAGATGCAGACATGGCAGACGCTGCTGCTGCTGCTCGGCTCAGTCATCATGATGCACGTGTTCGTGTACGCCGTGGAGTTCGGCGGCTCGCACTCGCGACCCGAGGGAACGCCATTGTGGAGCGCTTTCGCTCGCTTCACGGTTGCAGGCTACGCGGTCGTGATGTTGATGAGCCTGTACATGCTGTGGACATTCGGGCGGGCGGATGACCTCGCGTTGCGACCGCTGCTCGGTCAGGTCGTGGTTCTGAGTTTCCCGGCTGCGCTGGGTGCGGCGTCGGCACGCCTGGTGTTGTAGTGAGTCGCATGAAGCGCAAGCGCAACGGCTCATCGCCCGGTCACGAACCGCTGTGGCACTGGATGATTGCCGGGATCGGCGGACTGTTGTTGCTGGGGACCGCCGGGTATCTGCTGTACTGCGATGTCACACAGGAGCCCACGCCGCCCGCAATCATCCTGCATGTCATTGACGTACAGCGCCAGAGCGACGGCTATCTCGCAACCATCAAGGCCGTGAATACCGGCGGGCGGACAGCGGCACAGGTGATTGTCGTCGGCTCGCTCATCCGCGACGGCAGCGTGATCGAGGAACGCGAGTACATGTACGACTATCTGCCGCCAAGGTCGCCGCGAGACGGCGGACTGTTCTTCGAACACGCGCCCGACGCGCAAGGCGTACATCTCGAGGTATGGGCGTCCGGATACACCGAGCCTTGAGTCAGGCCGGCGTCTGCTGGTCTCTGGCGCGCGGAATCCGGAGGGTGAACTCGCTGCCCAGTCCGAGTCCTTTGCTCGCCGCCTGCACGGATCCGCCGTGCGCCTCGGCGAGTTCGCGCACCAGCGCCAGTCCGATGCCGAGCCCGGCACCGTTCACACCGCAGTCCACCTGCGTGAACAGTTCGAAGATATGTGTCAGGCGATCCGCCGGAATGCCGCGACCGGTATCCTCAACGTGAATCATGGCGTCGTGCTCGTCCACCGTGCACTTCACCCAGATACGCCCACCGGCCGGCGTGTACTTGATCGCATTGTCGATGACGTTCGCCAGCATCTGGTTCATTCGCACCGGATCCGCCTGCACCAGCACGGATGCCGAGGGTGCCAGCACGTCCAGGGTCAGTCCGCCGCGCACCAGCCGCTCCTGCATGGTGCTGACAACCTGCGCGACGCAGCGCTCGAGCGCGACCGGCTGTGTTATCAGCTTGAACTTGTTGCGCGCCAGCCTCTTCACGTCAAGGAGGTCTTCGTTCAGCCGCGTCAGCATATCGAGCTGATCGCGCATCAGCTCCGACACCTCCCGGAGCGGTCGAGTCTGAAGCAGATGCAGACCCGTCGCGATGCCGGCGAACAGATTGCGCAGCTCGTGCGACAGCCTGGCAATCGCGGTGTCGATGCTCTGTTCGCGCTCGCGCATCTGCTGCAGCTGATTGCGCGCCAGTTCCAGCTGCTCCTTGAGATCGGTGCGATCGCGCAGGATCTTC
>DASTRD010000219.1:0-10474 GCA_035761425.1 Povalibacter sp. | reverse complement strand
CAATCACCATCCGACGCGGCAACGCGACGCTGGTATTCCCGATCGGGTGATGCTGACGCGGTGACGAAAGTCACGCGAGTCACGCGAGGGCCGGCAGCAATGCCGGCCCTTTTTCTTTCGCCGCGTCGCCTCGGCGATGACGTCGGACTGAAGTCCGACCCACAAATGTCGCCTCATGCTCCAGACATCCAGCACAGTGGTGCCTCCTTGAAATGTGGGTCCGGCTTCAGCCGGACGTCACGATAGCAAGCACGAGGGTGCCGGCAGCGATGCCGGCCCTTTTTCTTTCGCCGCGTCGCCTCAGCGATGACGTCGGACTGAAGTCCGACCCACAAATATCGCCCCCTTCCGGGCATCCAGCACACGGTGCCTCCCTGGCAGTGTGGGTCCGGATTCAGCCGGACGTCGCGATAGCTGCATGCACAGTATTTCTGTGCATACGAGACGGAAATTCGTTTCCGACGTCCACGAGTCGGAATCAATCTCTGAGAATCTCAGCACGCGGACGTATTCATGGCCTACGAATCTCTGCGCCGCGGACGTGTCTCGCTCCGCAATCACTACTACGTGTTGACGACGATCACCGCGCGGCGTGAACCGATCTTCGGCTCCATCATCGCGGCACGATGCGCAATGAGGTCACTGCGGCAACTGGATCGCGAGACTCATACGGAAACGCTCGCCTGTGTTGTGATGCCGGATCATGTGCATTGGCTGATGCGGCTCAGCGGAGAATTGTCGCTGGCAGAGATCATGCGGCTGTTTAAAGGTCGATGCTCTCGCGAACTCAGCGCCCTTGCGAGTCGCCCTGGGCCTTGGTGGCAGCATGGTTTTCATGACCATGCCGTGCGCGACGAGCGGTCTCTCGAAAGCATCGCCAGATATGTGATCGAAAATCCCGTTCGTGCAGGACTGGCCGATTCGATCCGGGCCTATCCGTGGTGGCACGCCGTGTGGGATTTCTCTTGAGCTTCGACTGCGTCGATGTCGTCGGACTGAAGTCCGACCCACAACCGCGATGACGTCGGACTGAAGTCCGACCCACAAATGTCGTCTCCTTCCAGGCATCCATAGTGCCTCGCTCGCAGTGTGGGTCCGGCTTCAGCCGGACGTCGCGATAGCAAGCACGAGGTGGGCAGCAATGCCGGCCCTTTTTCTTTCGCCGCGTCGCCTCGGCGATGACGTCGGACTGAAGTCCGACCCACAAATGTCGCCTCATGCTCCAGACATCCAGCACAGTGGCGCCTCCTTGAAATGTGGGTCCGGCTTCAGCCGGACGTCAGGGCTGAGGCTCGCCACAGATCGCCCTTGTCCTCTCCTCCTTCTCCAGCTTCGAAATGCGCCGCACTTCGTCATAGAAACGCGGCAGGTCGCCCTGCACGGAATCGAGGATGCGCATGAAACCGGGCAGGCAGCCGTGATAGGTCGCGGCGGAAACGAGGTGGGCGTTGTTGAGCGGCCTGTCGAACCAGCGGTCGTAGCCGGCATAGCCGTTCCATGAGGCACGCAGCGTCGTGTACTCGAACTTGAGTTCGCCGAAGATGGTCTGCTTGCGCTCACGCATCTGTGACTCGGGCAGGTCCGATGCGTAAAGGGTCTTCAATCGATCGCGAGTTCGCCGCAGCAATTGAATGAACTGCTCCTGCCGATCCTGATACTTGCGCCAGGCGTCGAGTTGCTGGGGCTGACCGATCGAAATGAGCCAGCGCTCGAGGCCGATTTCCTCCACGGCGGTGGCGAAGGTTTCGTTGAACTGCGAATCGCCGGGCACGTAGATCAACTGATGCGCGAGTTCGTGGAACAGCGTTGCTGCGAGCTGCGCATCGCTCCAGCCCATCATGGTGTTGAGGATCGGGTCGTTGAAATGACCCAGCGTCGAATACGCCGGCACGCCGCCGACCATCGCGTCGTAACCGTGCATGCGCAGGCGCAAGGCATAACGCCGGGCACTCGCTTCCTTGAAATAGCCACGGTAGACGACGCAGCCGACGATCGGAAAACACCAGCGCTTCGGTTCGACCGAGAATTCCTTCGTGGCGAACACGTTCCACACCACGCTGCCACGGCCCAGATCGGCGTAGCTGCGATAGCTCGCGTTATCCGGCAGATGCAGTTCGTGCGAAGCGAAATCGCGCGCGGCGCGGGCGTATTCGAGCCGCTTGCGCGTCGGCTCCGGCGTGGAAGGACGACTCAGCACCGTCTCGATGGGCTCGCGCTTCGACGCGATCTGCATCTGACCCTGCGCAGCCTGCAGCAGATAGCAGCCGTGCAGGCAAGGAACGATCAGAGCCACAAGCAGCAATCGGATGAAGCCAGGCATTGGGACGACGGCGACGAGAGTGATTGAGTGATTGGCTGCAGGGGACGCGAGTGACGATAGTGACGCAAGTGACGGTGAGCAGAAAGGGCGGAGGGGTTGAGAAATGGTGACGGAGTGACGGGAGTGACGGAGTCACGGGATCACGCGCGTGACCGGGACCAGCATGGGTCACATGGTTCCATGCCGGTCCGGATGCCGTGTACCGGTCGCGCCACTTCGATGGTTTCGGCTGCCCGTTTTCGCGTGCCGGCCATTTTCGCTCGTCACCCCCGTCACCCGGGTCTCTCTTTGTCACCCCCGCCACTTTGTCACTACACTGCCTCCATGAAGATCTTCCTCGTCGGCGGTGCGGTTCGCGATGAACTGCTGGGCCTGCCCGTGCATGAGCGCGACTGGGTGGTCGTCGGCGCGCGGCCTGAGGAATTGACGGCACTGGGCTACCGGGCGGTCGGCAAGGATTTTCCGGTATTCCTGCATCCGCAGACCGGCGAGGAATACGCGCTGGCCCGCACCGAACGCAAAACGGGCCCGGGCTACCGCGGCTTCGAGACCACCTTCTCTGCCGATGTCACGCTCGAGCAGGACCTGGAACGTCGCGATCTGACCATCAATGCGATTGCGAAGAATGTCGATACCGGTGAGCTGATCGATCCGTTTCACGGTCAACGCGATATCGATGCGCGCGTGCTGCGCCATGTTTCGCGGGCTTTCATCGAAGATCCGGTGCGCGTGTTGCGTGCGGCACGGTTCGCGGCCCGGTTTGCGCCGCTCGGTTTCAAAGTGGCCGACGAGACCATGGCATTGATGCGCGACATCGCCGCACAAGGCGAGCTGCATGCGCTGGTTCCGGAACGCGTGTGGCAGGAAACTCAGAAAGCGCTGCAGCAGCCAGCGCCCTGGGTGTTTTTCGAAGTGCTGCGCGAGGCCAACGCGCTGCCGATCGTCTTTCCGGAAATCGCCGCGTTGTTCGGCGTGCCGCAGCCAGCTCAGTGGCATCCCGAGATCGACACCGGAGTACACACCATGATGGTGCTCGAACAGGCCGCCCGCCTGAGCGACGATCCGATCGTGCGTTTCGCCGCGCTGGTACACGACCTGGGCAAGGGCACGACGCCACCGGATGACTGGCCGCGCCACATCGCGCATGAGCAGCGCAGCGTGCCGCTCATCGAGGCAATGTGCGACCGCCTGAAGATTCCCAATGCGTATCGGGAAACTGCACTGGCCGTCGGTCGGCATCACCTGCTGTCGCACAAGGTCATGGAGTTGCGGGACTCGACGCTGCTCGACCTGCTCGAAAGGCTTGATGCGTTCCGTCGTCCTGAACGGTTCGAGCAGTTCGTGATTGCGTGCGAAGCCGACGCGCGTGGTCGCAAGGGACTGGAGAATCGCGATTACCCGCAGTCCGGCTTTCTGCGCAAAGCTCGCGCCGCGGCTGCCAGCGTCCGACCCGACCCTCAGCTTCTTGCTGGTCTCGACGGGGAGCAGATCGCCGCGCATATCCGCAAGGAACGTCTGGCGGCGCTGAGCTCACTCAAACAGAAATAGATGCAGCCGAAGAACGCGCACAAGTCGCGAAGTCCTGGCGAAGAAGACCGTCTTCTCTCTTGCGTCTTCTGTGCCTTCCGGTTGCGGTAGCTCCGGACTCTTCCCTACAAGGCGCCCAGCAGATCGCGAATGCCGAATCCGCGCAGGGGATGTTCGTAGTTCGCAGCAAGGCCGAGCACCTTGAAGCGCTCGCCCATCTCGCCGGGCAAAGTGAGCACCATCGCCTGACGCGCGAGTTGCACGCGCTCGGTCACGGGCTGTTCGGCGATGTTGGCCATGAAGCCCTCAATGCCGCAGCCAATGAGGAAATGCGCCTGCGTGGTGAAGCCCGCGACACGCAGGCCTGAATCGACGGCTGCTTCGGCAACGGCCGTGAAGTCCACCCATGCACCGATGTCCTGAACGCCGACATGGATGAGCGGATCGTCATGGAAACGATGGCGGTAGTGACACAGCAGCGTGCCTTCGCGGCGCTCGGTGCGGTAGTACTCACGCTGCGGCAGTCCGTAATCGATGAACAGCATGACGCCTTCGCTGAGCACGCCGGCGAGCCCTGCCATCCATGAGCGCAGGCGCAGATTGATCTCGGAGAGATAACCATCGGGGAACGCCTGGCCGTTGGCATGTTCGATGGCGCGCACGGCAGCTTCGAATTCGGGATCGGCGTGCACCTCAGACCAGTCGAGACGCCCGAGCTGCCAGGTCACGCCCACCGCATTCACTTGCGTACCGCGGATGCGAAAGCGCTGTACCGGCAACGCATCCAGCACTTCATTTGCGAGCACCACGCCGCGCAACTGCGCCGGTAACTGATCCAGCCATTCCACGCGCTCCAGCAGGTGCGGCACGCGTTCATGGAGCGTCTGACGCTGGCGCTCGCGCAGATCGCCGCTGACTTCGAGGATGTAATAGCGCAGGGGCAGGCGGTCCTGTGCTGCGAGTTCAGCGAGGATGTCCGCGGCCATCACGCCCGAGCCGGCGCCGAACTCCAGGATGTCGCCGGTGCCCATGCGATCGAAGACCTCGACGCATTGCGCAGCGAGGCAGCGACTGAACAATGAAGAGATCTCGGGTGCCGTGACGAAATCGCCGGCGGCGCCGAGTTTGGTGGAACCCGCGCTGTAATAGCCGAGGCCCGGTTCATACAGCGCCATCTCCATGAAGCGCTCGAAACTGATCCAGCCGTTACCGGCGTAGATGGCATCGCGGATGCGGGCAACCAACTGCTCGCTGTGTTCAACCTCCTGCGGCGTGAGGGGCGGCAGTGCGCTGGCGGTCACGTGGGCGTGCACCGATTTGCAAGTGAGGTCAGTTCGGCGAACATAGCGGTATGTCGGAATCTCTCAACGGACAGGTCGTATTGATCACCGGCGCGGCGAAGCGTCTCGGTGCGGCCACGGCACGCGCGTTTCACGCAGCCGGCGCCAGCGTCGCGATTCATTATCGCCATTCGGCCGATGAAGCCGCACAACTGCGCGACGAATTGAACACGACCCGGCGCGATTCCGCCATTGCCACCGGCGCCGATCTGCTCGACGTGGCACAACTGTCCGACCTCGTGGAACGCACCGTCGCTGCCTTCGGTCGGCTGGATGTGCTGATCAACAACGCCTCCACGTTCTATCCGACACCGGTGGGATCCATTGCGCCTGCGCAATGGGATGACCTGATGGGCACGAATCTCAGGGCGCCCTTGTTTCTTTCGCAGGCTGCCGCGCCGTGGCTGCGCCGCTCGCGCGGCCTGATCGTCAACATGGTCGATATTCATGGCCAGCGACCACTGCCCGAACATCCCGTGTACAGCAGCGCCAAGGCTGGCTTGATCATGCTGACACGCTCGCTGGCTCGTGAGCTGGCACCGGAAGTGCGAGTCAATGGCATCGCCCCCGGTCCGATCCTGTGGCCTGAAGGTGGACTCGATCCGCAGCTCCAGCAGGAGATCATCGACAAGACAGCGCTGAAGCGTCGCGGCTCACCGGATGATATCGCGCGCACGGCGTTGTTCTTCGCAGCGGACGCACCGTACGTGACGGGCCAGATCATCGCGGTGGATGGCGGGCGCAGCCTGGGCTGGTAGAGAGCGGGCTGACTGGTCTGCTGGTCGACTGGTCCGCTGGCCAGATCCGGTCTTTCAGCCGGAGGTCATGTGGGCATCGGCGGCTGAACATCCACCGGCGTCATCGCGTGCGCATCGCGATCGAACGCCTCCCACAGTTCGCGAATGGTCTTGTGCAGCGTCGGATGAACGATATCCGGTGCGATATCGAACAGCGGCTTGAGCATGTAGGCGCGCCTGATCAGATCGGGACGCGGCGTCACCAGGCCGGGTTCATGACTGACGAGCTGATCGTAGAGAAGGATGTCCAGATCCATGCTGCGCGGCGCCCATTTGGCTGCTGCCGGCGGACGGCCGCATAACGTCTCGATGCGCTGCAGGTTGCGCCGGACCTCGGTGATGGCATCGTCGGTCGTAAAGCCGACGACCAGATTGATGAAGTCCTCGCCTTCAAAGCCGACAGCACGGTTGCGATACGCGGGTGAAATCCGCAGCGGTCCGTACGTCTCGTCCAGCGCATCGATGGCGCGCCGCAAGTTGCGTGCGGGTTCAATGTTGCTGCCGGCGGCGACGAAAACATCAGTCATGGAATTGGGAATCGACGGTGAGAATGGGTGATTCAGAAGAACAGCATGGCGGCGCTGATGCTTCGATCCGCATCCATCCGTGACTTGCGCCGGTTCACGCGTAATCGCTCGCGCTGCGTTCGATTTCGATGCCGACGTCGCGCGCGCCGCGAATGGCGCCCTGTTTGTTGAGCCGCACTTTCACCCAGCTCACGCCGAATTCGCTGACGATCAGGTGTGCGATGCGCTCCGTGAGCGTCTCGACGAGGTGAAACTGCGAGTCGCCGACGAATGCGAGCAGACGTTTTGCCACGCGCTTGTAGTCGATGGTGTCTTCAATGCGATCGCTGGCCGCAGCCTTGCGAATGTCGGCCGCCATTTCGACGTCGATGACGACGGTTTGTTTGACGCGACGCTCCCATTCCCAGATGCCGACGATGCATTCGACACGAAGCGCGCTGAGGAAGATTTTGTCCATGAGCAAGTAACGGGAGCTGATTGACGTATGGCGGCGGGCGGACGCAATTCTGACCAGTCAGCGCGTGCGAGTCACGGCTGACGATCCACAACGATGAACCCGCGGATGCGGATCAGTCCTGCGTCACTGCGGCCAGCGTATCGAGCGGCCAGCGCGCGGTCGCGCGAATCCTGAGATCGTCGTGCTGGCCCGCGACCAGGCGTCGATAACCGGCGTACGCGATCATGGCGCCGTTGTCGGTACAGAACTGCGGACGCGGATAGAACACCTTCACGCCACGCTGCTCGCCCAGCCGGGCCAGATCATGACGCAGTTGCCGATTGGCCCCCACGCCACCCGCGACGACGAGAGAATGAAAGCCTGTCTGCGCCAGGGCGCGATCGCACTTCGCCACCAGCGTGTCCACGACTGCCTGCTGGAACTCGGCTGCCACGTTGGCGCAGGTCGTACCGTCGAGCGTGAGGCCGCGCAGGGCGACGACGACGGCGGTTTTCAATCCGCTGAAACTGAAATCGAGTCCCGGCCGATCAAGCATGGGGCGCGGAAAGCGGAAATGGCCGGTCTGTCCCTGTTCGGCGAGCTTTGCGAGCGCCGGACCTCCCGGATACCCGAGTCCGAGCAGCTTGGCTGTCTTGTCGAACGCTTCGCCGGCCGCGTCATCCACGGACGTTCCGATGATCCGGTAGTCGCCGATGCCGCGTACTTCGGCAAGCAGCGTATGGCCCCCGGACACCAGCAGGGCGAGGAACGGAAACTCCGGCCGCTCAGCCTCGAGCATCGGAGCCAGCAGGTGACCTTCCAGGTGGTGAACGCCGATCGCAGGCTTGTTCCAGGCAAAGGCGAGGCTGCGTGCCACCGCTGCCCCGACCAGCAGCGCCCCGACCAGACCGGGCCCCGCCGTGTAGGCAACACCATCGATCTGCCCGCTGCTCAGGCCCGCCTCCGCCAGTGCGCCCTTGATCAGGGGAACGAGCTTGCGGACGTGATCACGCGAGGCCAGTTCGGGCACGACGCCGCCATAGGCCGCATGCATGTCGACCTGACTGAACAGGCAGTGCGACAGCAGGCCGGTGTCGCCGTCGTAGACGGCAGCGGCCGTTTCGTCGCAGGAGGTTTCGATGCCCAATACCTTCATTCAGATGCCTTCGCCTGCCGGGAACCGGCGCCTCACCGGACGGTGCCACATTTTCCGCGCCTGACCTTTGATTTTCCGCGGTTCCCTCATTAGACTTCCGCGCTCTTCGCCCGCCCCCCGTCCCCCCAGACTCCCTCTCTGAGGCCATACGCGGCAGGCATTTCGAGCAGATTTGACGGAAATTCCAGAGGTTGTATGCCGAGCGTCCGGATTCGCGAGAATGAGTACTTTGATGCCGCCCTGCGGCGCTTCAAGCGCGCCTGCGAGAAGGCCGGAGTGCTGACGGAGCTGCGGCGGCGCGAATTCTACGAGAAGCCCACTCAGGAACGGAAACGCAAGAAGGCGGCTGCCGTGAAGCGCCACCAGAAGCGTTCGAACCGCGACTTCTCGAGTCCGCGCGGTGCCCGTCCTGCGGCACGCCCGGCAGCCCGTCCGGCTCCGCGCTACTGATGATTTCCCCGTCGTCGACCGGAGTCCTTCTGGTCGACGACTGACGGGTTTCCCCCGTCTGTCCCAATCTCCGGTTTCTCGCCATGTCTCTGAAAGAACGCATCACTGAAGACATGAAAGCGGCCATGCGCGCCAAGGACAGCGAACGTCTTGGCACCATCCGCATGATCACCGCCGCCATCAAACAGCGCGAAGTCGACGAGCGCATCCAGCTCGACGACACGCAAGTGCTGGCCGTGCTGGAAAAGATGATCAAGCAGCGCAAGGAGTCGGTGGCGCAGTTCACCAGCGGCGGTCGTGACGATCTGGTCGCGAAGGAAAACAAGGAAATCGAACTGCTGCAGGCCTACATGCCGGCGCAGTTGTCCGAAGCTGAACTCGATGCCCTGATCGCCGATGCCCTGGCAAAGTCCGGCGCCACGTCCATCAAGGACATGGGCAAGGCCATGGGCCTGCTGAAGCAGAGTGCTCAGGGCCGCGCCGACATGGGCGTCGTAAGCGCCAAGCTGAAGGCGAAGCTGGGCGGCTGATCGTCACAGCGGGGCCAGAGTTCAAGGCGCTCCGCCCGCCTCGACCCGGGATCTTTTTCCGGCCAGCAGACCGCTTGGCCGGTGAGCCAGTCAAACCCTTTCTGGCCCATCTTTTGCGCGCTTGCGCGGCGAAATTCGCGGCCTATGCTTACGCGCCAATTCGCGCCTGCACCAACGGCGGTGTTCGCGCTGGAGCGACGCTGGCGAGCCTTTCTGAAGAACCATTACCGCTACCGCTTCCATCCATGTCCGGACGCATTCCGCAACATTTCATCGACGAGCTGGTGGCTCGTGCGGACATTGCGGAACTGATCGGCACGCGGGTACCGCTCAAGAAACACGGCAAGGAATTCAAGGCCTGCTGCCCGTTCCACGGCGAGAAAACTCCGTCCTTCACCGTGGTTCCCGACAAGGGCTTCTATCACTGCTTCGGCTGCGGCGCGCACGGCACCGCGCTCGGGTTCCTGATGGACCACGATCACATGAGCTTCGTCGAAGCCGTGGAGGAACTCGCCGAACGTGTCGGGCTGGAAGTGCCGCGCGAAGACAACCAGACGGCTCGCGCACCGACTCCCAGCGAAGGTCTGTTCGATATTCTCGATCGCGCCGCGCAGCTCTATCGCGAGGAGCTGCGCAATTCCCAGCGGGCACGTGACTACTTCAAATCGCGAGGTCTGACGGGCGACACCGCGGCGAAATTCAGCCTGGGCTATGCCCCCGATGCCTGGGACTGCGTACTGCGGCATCTGGGCTCCTCCGATGCGCAGCGCATGAAACTGCTCCAGGTCGGATTGGTCATTCAGCGCGAGAATGCTTCGGGTCACTACGACCGCTTCCGCGATCGGGTGATGTTCCCCATCCGCGATGCGCGCGGTCGCACCATCGGCTTCGGCGGTCGCGTCCTCGACAAGGGCGAACCCAAATATCTCAACTCGCCCGAAACCGAGCTCTTTCACAAGGGCCGGGAACTGTACGGACTGTACGAAGCGAGACAGGCGTCGCGAACCCTGACGCGCCTGCTGATCGTTGAAGGCTATATGGACGTCGTGCGGCTGCATCAGGCGGGAATCACGTACGCGGTCGCCACGCTGGGAACCGCGACTACCCCTGAGCATTTGTCCAGAGTGTTCAGGATCTGCCAGGAAGTCGTGTTCTGTTTCGATGGCGATCGGGCCGGTCGCGCCGCCGCCTGGCGGGCCCTGGAGAATTCCCTGAGCTTCATGCGCGACGGACGCCAGATCCGCTTCTTGTTCCTGCCCGACGGCCATGATCCGGATTCGCTGGTCGGCGAGGAAGGCAGGGAAGCGTTCGAAAGTCGCCTGGACAGCGCCCTGCCCCTTTCGGGCTATTTCCTGCGCCAGCTTCAGGATCAGGTGGACATGACCAAGCCC
>DASTRD010000218.1:0-22960 GCA_035761425.1 Povalibacter sp. | reverse complement strand
ACAGCGATTGAGGCCATCCTTCAGTTCGTCGGCCGCCGTATCGATGGCGACCGGATCCGGCTTCTGCAACTCGTCGCGAATCGGCTTCGGCAGCGTGGACGGGTCGACGCCCAGTTCGCCCGGCCGCGGCGGTACGTCCTGCGGCGATCCAGGACCTGTGTAGTTCGACATGCCGGCGTGCCTTACAGGCCCAGCGCCTTCGCCTTGAGTGCGTCGTAGTCGGCCTGCGTTATCAGGCCGAGGTCGAGCATCTCCTTCGCCTTCTTGAGCTTCGCGACCGGATCGTCCGCCGCGGGCGCGACGGGTTGCTGCATGCCGCCCACACCCATCATGCCGCTCGCCATGCCGATGCCCACCAGTCCGGCCGCACCGCCGTTTTCGCCTGCCGACTGGATGCCTTGCGCGACGCTGGCCTGAAGATTCGAGTTGCCGCGTGCGCCCGCCAATGCGTCGGCGCGCTGCACGGTCTTGAGCAGCTCTTTGGTGTTCGCGTCGTATTCGATGGAGACGATCGCGACCTTGACGATTTCGAGTCCACGATCGCTGCGCCACTGGTAGGCGTTCTCAACCGCCTGAGACAGGCTCTTGGCGAAGCCGATCGAGTCCTGTTGCAGCTTCGTGATGCGATTGCCCTTGGCCGGATCGTTCGTATAGAGGCTGAACGCCGGCGCGAGCGAGCCGACAACCTCGTTGAAGAGCTGTCCGGCCGCCTCGTTGTCCATGTCCGTGAAGTCGAACACCTTGCCGACCTGCAGATACGAGGCCGGCACGAAGTGCTTCACGAACAGAATCGGATCGACGATGCGCAGCGTGTACGAGCCGCGCGTGACTGCGCCGACCTGAGTGTTGAGGAAGCCGTCGTCCCAGTAGATCTCGGACTGCGTTCCGAAACGATTGTCCGGCAGCTCCTTCAGCGAGACGAAGAACGCTGCCTGTTGCGAACCCGGCTGACCGCCGAACTTGAAGCGCTCCCAGCTCTGCGTGACGAGCGAACTCAGTACCCCATCGCCGGCGAAGATGGATTTCGAATTGATGTCGTCGGACTGCCAGATGTATCCGCCCGGTTCGGAGGCGAAGCCGGTGATGGCGCCATCCTGGAACAACAGCAGCCCGTAGCCTTCGGGAACTACGATCTTCGAGCCGTTCGTGATGATGTTGGACGAGCCCTTCGTGTTGGACCCGCGCCCGGCGTTCGTACCCTGGGGTACGGCGGCAAACAGCGCGGCGGTACCCGGCAAACCTGACGGGACCGTGTAGAAGTCCTTCCATTGATCGGCGAGGACGCCGCCGATCGAACCAGACACCGCCTTGATCAGTCCCATGGGATCCTCGCGTTATTGGCCGGGCAGTCCGCCCCATGCATCCAGACTATACATTGCCGATGCGGAGCTGATGTTCGAATTACGACCCGGCCGCCACCTGGCTACCCGACAGCCGGCAGCGGCTACATGACCGCACGCGCGAGCCAACTTAACGGGGTGGACACGACCACGAGGCACGCGGCGACTGCAGCAAAGCTGAGCACGGCGACCGGATGTACCTTGATGAGACTCAGCCATTGCGCGGTCAGGGAGGATTCGCTCGCATCCAGCCATCCACGCACCCGCGCATCGATGCGACGTCGCTGGCGCTGCTCCGGCTCGAGCAGTGCCCACTTGCGGGCGAGTTCATTCTCGTTCATGTCTTTACTCCGTGATTCAGGAGTGCGTCGATGCGCGTACCGAGCTGCACGCGAGTTCGTTCGAGGATCTTGCGAACGTTCGCGGGCTCCAATCCGAGAATTCGCGCGATTTCGGTCGCATCGAGCTCGCTGCCGTAACGCAGGCTCACTATTTCGCGTTCGCGTTCGTTGAGCTCCGCAAGTGCCTTCAGCAATGCCCTGCGCTCCTGCTCGTTCTCTGCTTCGCGTTCGAGATCGATGGCGTCATCCGTAACGGCCGGAAGATCATCAGGGTCCCTGCTCTCGGGACGACGTCTGCGAAATCTGCGCCGCGCCGTGTTCACACCGATGGTCGTTACCCACACGACAAAACGTGTGCCGCTTCTCGGCACGTAACGTCTGAGCGATGTGAGCACCGTCAGCATGGCATCCTGTGTCGCCTCCTCCGCCTCCACGTCGGACCGCAATATGCCGCGCACGGTGCGAAAGACCCGGTCCACATACTGCTGGTACAGGCGTTGCCCCGCTGCGCGATCCCCGCTCCGGGCGCGCTCAACCAGATCGAGAATCGCATCCTCCTCGAGGGGGATTGCCTCGCCACCAAAGCGCGAGCAGAGCGCAGCACTGAAAAGCAGTGACACCAGCGAGTCGTGGAACGGCGGGACGCATCTGGATGCGGTCGCGATCACTGTTGCTCCTGCATCAGATACCCGATCGTCCAGATGGACGACTGCGTGGTGCCACTGATTGCCATGAGGATGATGGCAATCGGCAGCAGCGTCGTCGCGCCGAGTGCAATGACCGGAAGGGCCTGCTGTGTCATGCCGAAGATTTTCAACACGCCAATATCCACCAGTGCGACCGCGGCAAGCACAACGCCACCAGCCAGAGTGACGATGATTCGTCCGAGGACAGAAGCGACGATCAATTTGAGCCCGTGCAGAAGGCGTCCATGCAGGAAAAGACGCGCCTTGCCGATTGCGTCGCGTGCATGCCGATTCTCGATCACGGCGATGCGTGAAGCGAAGGCCTGCCACATATACAACGTGACGAGCCAGGGCACTGCGATGAGCGCAGCCGGAACGAGGAACGCTATCGCCAGCGCGGGGCCGGACATCTTCGACGCAAGCAGCGCGGGCGCCGCGAGTAACAGCAGGCTGCCACCGCCAGCGGCGAGATAGATCGCGGTAATCCGGAACAGAACACCCCAGTGTGCTAACCCATCGCGCCAGCCCTCTCTCACATCTGGCGGCGTGGTTGCGCGTATTCGCCTGACTCCTTCAATGAGCGCGCCTTCGCTCACGAAGTACATGAATGCGCCTGCCGCGACCAGAATCACCATGATGAGTGCCAGCAATTCCGGCGCCCCGGAAAACCCAAGCGACTGCGCTGACGTGGCTGGCGCGCCTGGCACGGGTCCGTTACTGCTGCTTGCAGCCGATGCCAACCCGACGAAAAAGCCGTACAGCCAGAGCGTTCTCGCTGCCCGGGCCATTCGCAACCCCTCCTTGATCATCTCGAGAATGTTCATTGTCGTTACCCGATTGTGGTGGCTTCAGCCGCTCCATGGCTATAAGCCGCTGAGAAGCCCGGGTGTGACAACTATCCTCGGCGGGGATGGGTATTGAAGCCGAGCGACGAGGCGCATGGGCCCGTCGATGGCCGCTGAAGGATCTGGCCTTGCAGCAATCAGGAAAAGATGGCGCTGCCGGCTGTGAGCAGTCGGGCGGAATGAGGAGGGATCGCCGGCCCAGCTGGCGAAACCTTGCTCACCAGTCTCGGGGCGTAACAGGACGCCGCATTACACGGCGCGGTGCGGGCGAAGACTCAGAACAATCAGTGCTGCTGTTTGAGATACGCCACGAGGTCGGCGAGATCCTGATCGCCTTCAATGCCGGCAAAGGCCATCTTGGTCCCCGGCACGACCTTGTCCGGACCGCGCAGATACTTGATGAGTGTGGCTTCGTCCCAGACGAGTCCGGATCTGCGCATGGCTGATGAATAGCGATAACCCGGGTACGTGCCGGCGGGCCGATCGACCACGCCATTGAGCACCGGACCGACGCTGTTCTGCGCATCGGGGCCGACGGCATGACAGGCCGAGCATTGGGTGAAGAGCTTTTGTCCGGCACTCGCGTTGCCATCGGCGTATGCGAAGCCGCTGACAGCCATCAGCGTCACCACCTGCAGGAATCTCACACGGACGTTCTTCCGATTCATCATGCATCCACCAGGCGACCGGGTCGCTTCAGATACTGATCCTTGAGCGTGTCGGCAAGTCGATAGGCCAGCGCGCCCACCGGTCCGGTGGGGTTGCGGCCCGCATTCTGCGGGAAGGCGCTGGAGCCGACCACGAATACGTTCGACACGTCCCATGACTGCAGATACTTGTTCAGCGCACTCGTGTGCGGATCGTCGCCGAATGCCGTGCCGCCCGTGTTATGCGTCGTCTGATACGGCACGATCGAATAGCGGCCACGGTCGCGCCGGCTGAGTACCTGCTCCGCGCCCATCTCTTTGGCAATCGCCATGCAGATGCCGCGCGCATATTCCATCTGTTTGAACTCGTTTTCCTGCCAGTCGAACGTGAGACGCAGCATCGGTCGACCGAAGGAGTCCTTGTAGGTCGGATCCAGATCCAGAAAGTTCTGGCGATATGACATCACGGAGCCCTGGCTGCCGACCGCAGTCATGCGGTGATATGTCTCGACGATTGCCTTCTTCCAGGCCGAGCCCCAGCGCGGCGTGCCGGGTGGGACGGGGTGACGACTGATGGGCGCACCGCTGTTGCTGCCCGAACTGATACCCGCCCCGCCGATGAAGCCGAGCTTCGCGAAATCGGGTCGGTCGCTGTTGAAGTCATCGATCCACGTGCCGAGCGCACCGGAGCCCATGAAAGGATTGAAATACGTGCCCTGCGGGAAGAGCGCGGCTACACCGCCCATCGACTGATAGGCGTAGTTGCGCCCGACAACGCCGGTGTTGCTTGCATAGTCGAACGGCTTGCCGATCCCTGAGTGCAGCATGAGGTGCACGTTGCCGAAGACGTACGCGGCGAGAATCACCAGCTCCGCGGGTTGTTCGAACTCGCGCCCACCTGCATCCAGATACGTGACGCTCACTGCCCGCTTGCGCTTCGAGTCGAGGTTGATCTTCATCACGTATGAATTGGTGCGCGCCTCGAAATTCGGATTCTTGAAGGCGAGCGGGATCACGGTGAAATGCGGGCTGCCCTTCGCATTCGCTTCGCAACCGTAAGCCGTGCAGAAGCCGCAGTAATGACACTGCCCCAGCGCCACACCGTCGGGATTCACGTAGGCACGCGAGGCATTCGACGCGGGCACCGGAAACGGGTGATAACCGAGGTTCTTCGCCGCCTGTTCGAACAGCACCATGTTGTGCGACTGGGTCAGCGGCGGATTCGGATATTCGTTGGCGCGTGGCGCCTCGAAGATATTGCCGCCCTCGATCTTCCGTCCCTGCAGATTGCCGGCTTTGCCCGACGTGCCGCAGACCTTCTCGAACTTGTCGTAGTACGGTTCGAGTTCCTCGTAACCGATCGGCCAGTCCTGAAGGTGCATGTCCTTCGGGATGATCGATTTGCCGTACCGCTCGACCGTGCCGGAATACATCTTGTGTTCCCACTCGGTCCAGCGCCAATGCAGGCCGGACCAGTGCGTGCCGGCGCCGCCCACGCCTTCGCCGGGCAGGAAGGAACCCAGCGTGCGCATCGGCAGCGCCAACTGCGAGGGTTCATTGCGGAACGTCAGCGTCTCCTTGCGCAGGTTCTGAATCAGCTCGTGCCGGCGTGAGTACCGCAGTTCGTCGTGCACCTGCGGGGCCATGAAGTCGGGATTCGTGGCCCGCGGAGCGCCGCGCTCAAACGCGACGATCTTGAGGCCCGTCGAAGCAAGCTCTTTCGCCACGATACCGCCGGCCCAGCCCAGGCCGACGATGGCGATATCCACAGGTTTGAGTTTCGTCGCCACTTGATCTCAACTCGACTTTGGAACTCGAAAAAAACAGAAAATGCTCAGAGCAGATCCTGAATGCTCATCGGCTCGGTCATGTACCGCTTGTTGCGGAACGCTTCGATCTTGTCGGCATACATGCCGCCGATCCCCGGAAAGCCGATCATCTTCCATGACGCCTTGCCCTTGTTGCCGCCGTACAGCGGATCGGAGAAGTAGCCCTGCATCGTGAGGTCGTACAGCAGGTTGAAAAAAATGGCCACCGGCACCGTCGGCAACTCGAGCTCACGTCGTTCGAGTTGCGTCAGCACCGCCACCCGGTCTTCGTTCGACAATGCATCGAAAGGCACTTTGTACTTCTCGCGCACTTTCGCATTGACATCGAGGATGCCGTTGCGGATCAGTTCGCTCGGCGTCATGCGCAACTGATAGCCCTGCTGCGGTGTACCTTCGATGAACGGCCCCTGCAGATACATACGATCGCCGCGCCCGTAACCGGAGTTCAACTGCCGGTCAATGAAGGTGGCAACGCCCAGCTCCAGCGCGCCAGGCCCCACCTCATCGCTGGGAATCAAGGTATCAACCGCCGCCTCGATGAACGCTGCCTCATCGCCATTGAAGAATTCGTAAACCGGTGCCGGCTCCTCACCAGGCGCCGGCGGTGTAGGCATCGCGTGATGCATGCCCTGCATCGAATCTGCCGCCGCGGCACCGGCGATCGGCAGCACTGTGGTTGCAGCACCCGCACTGACGAGCTTGAGCAGCGCCCGTCGATTCATGTTTCTGCTGTCGCTATTGCTGTCGTCACTCATCGCTCTGCCCTCAAGCTGCCAGCGCCTTTTCGTCATAGACGCGCCGGGATGCATCGATCTGCGTGAACAGGACCGCGGCCACGGTGGAATAACCGGCGAGCACGAAGAAAGCCGTCGACCAGCCGCTCGCGGTCACGATGTAACCGGTGAGTGCTGCAGCAATGGCCGCACCGATGTTGCCGAACGTGTTCATCACTGCGGACACGGACCCGGCGTAAACACCACCGATATCGAGTGTGACGGCCCAGGAAACGCCGACCGTCAGTTCGATACCGAAGACCGCCAGCGCAAACCAGCCGACACTCACGAGCGGATCGGCCGCGAGACAGGCCAGTGGAATGGCGACTGCTGCGATGAGAAATCCCGGGATGGCCACGACGCGTCGCGCCATTTTCAGATTTCCCGAGCGCTTCAGCGCGGCATCAGAAAACCACCCGCCGCAGATATCGCCGGCCACACCTGCCAGCAGCGGCAGGCTCGCATACAGACCCATCTGCGTAAGATCGAAATGCCGTTCGGCGTGCAGGTATTTCGGGAACCAGGTGAGAAAGATGCCGATGTCATAGCCGTAGCAGAAATACATCGCCGAGAGCAGCCACATCTGGCGGTTGGTGAGAATCTGCCGCCACGGAATGGTCTTCGAACGATTTGTATTGCTGCCACCAAGTGCCTTGGCAATCAACTCACGTTCGCCAGCATTCACGAGCCAGTGCTGATTCGGCGAATCGCGATAGAACCAGTACCACACCGCCGCCCAGATCACGCCGAGCACGGCGAACATGTAGAACGGCGCTCGCCAGCCATAGTGCGCGATCAGAAACACCACGACGACCGGAGTCAGCGCACCACCCAGACGGGAACCTGCATGCGTGATGCCCTGCGCGAAGCCGCGTTCGGATGGCAGCATCCAGCGTGAGAGCGAACGGGTGGCAATCGGAAATGCGCCCGCCTCGCCCATGCCGAACAGAAACCGGCACACGATCATCGACGTGGCGGACCATGTCATGGCCGTCGCCGCAGTAAAGGTCGACCACCACGCCACAATGGCGGGCAACGCCCGCCGCGGACCGAAGCGATCGCCCAGCCAGCCGCCGGGAATCTGAAACAGCGCGTAGGAAAGCTGATAGGCGCCGAGGATCCAGCCCATCGTCACGATGGAGAAGCCGAACTCCTCCTGGATCGACGGCACGGCAGCCGAGATCACGACGCGATCGATGTACGTGATCATGTATGCGGCGACCGTCAGCCACAGCACCACGTGCCTGATGCGGGTCGGTCGCACTGCGCCCGCCTGCTCGCCGGGCACAGATTCCTTCACGGTCGCGCTGTCCGTCATTTGGCGCCGCCGCACTGATCGGAGGTCCTTCCCTTGCACATGGACCAGATCGTCGGCGCAGATTCACCTGCGATGTACACGGAATGAATGGTTCTCGTATTGCGGATGTCGGCGAGCGGATCGGCATTCAGCACGACGAGGTCGGCCATCTTGCCCGACTCGACGGTGCCGAGATCCTTTGCGCCGATCAGTCTGGCGTTGTTACCGGTCGCGGCCGACAGCACCTGAAGCGGTGTCATGCCCGCCTTCACCATCAGCTCCAGCTCCCAGTGGAAGAAGTAGCCGGCGAAGCGACCCGAAGGTCCGCTGTCCGTACCCACACCCATGTTCACGCCGGCCTTGAGCTCCTTGCCAACATTCGCCATCGCTGTTTCCAGTACGCCCGGATACTGCGCAAAGTGTTTGGCGCTGGAGAGCTTTTGCTGGCGCTCTGGACTTGCAAGCGTGGCGAGTGCAGCCGGAGTCAGCGCACGATTGAAAAAAGGATCGTCGAGGAACGGCAATTTCGAATACGTGAAGGACGCCTCGCGGCTCAGCGTTGCAGCCATCTGCGCCGTGTGGTGCTGCTTCATCGAATCGAGCAGCGCCTGATCGACGAGCTGGTCGCGGACACTGTGCGCGAAGCCATCGATGCCTTGCGCCGCCAGCGTGCGTGCGTTCTCGAGATAGAAGATGTGGGCGATCGCGCGCAGTTTGTGTTTGTGCGCCTGATCGATGATCGCCTGGCTGATGTGCGGCGGCATGCGCAACGGCAGATCGCCGAACTCATCATCCACCCACAATTTGATGAAGTCGACGCCTTTGGCAGCCTGCGCATCGACTGCTGCGCGCGCTTCTTCGACCGTAGCTACAGGTACGTTCAGATGCGGCACGCCGCCATACGAGCCCTTGAATACCAGTCCCTGACCCGAGGTGAATACGTGCGCCATCTTGCCGGGGTTGCGACGCAGCCGGTCGCGAATCTCGAAGATCTCATCGGTGTCCGTGCCCAGAACCTGAACGGCGGTGACGCCGTAGGCAGCATATGTGTGAAGTTGATCTTCGACCGACTCGCGCGAGAAGAACTTGATGTCCTGATCGAGATCATGGACCAGCCCCAGGTGCACGTGATTGTCGATGAAGCCGGGCAGCACGAACTTGCCCGCCAGATCGACCACGGAAGCGTTGGCCGGAGTCTTGAGCTGCGATGCCGTGCCGACCCACGCGATGCGGCCATTCTCGATGGTGAGCGCCGAGTGCGGGACCGGTGCGCGACCGGTGCCATCGATGAGGGTGAAATTCTTCAGGACCGTGACTTCGGCCTGTGCGGGCACGCCCAGGGTCATGAGCGCCGCACAACTCAACAACCACGTCAGCCAGCGGGCCACGCGCTGCGCGGTTGGCGATCGCCCCGCGCGTTGATCGACCTTGCCCGATTCGCATACGCCGTGAGCGCGTGCATCTGCATGTGGCAGGTGCCTTGGATACATATCTATTCCCCCGGTCGAGCCGCCGTCCGCGTCGGTAGGCTGGCTATATCCTATAGAATATCGGCTGCCCGGATCTTATGGGAACGACATGCCGTGTCAAATCTGGTTACAGCATGTGAACGCCGGAAGGCTCGGGGCGCAACGTGAATGTGCCAAACGCAGCTTCGACAGCGCAGGACAGCATTGGTTGCCAGCGTGCGCCTGCGCTTCAGGGGGAACCAGGGGTGCGCCCTACTCGCGCGTGAA
The DNA here is from genome assembly GCA_035761425.1 of Povalibacter sp. Taxonomy (GTDB): domain Bacteria; phylum Pseudomonadota; class Gammaproteobacteria; order Steroidobacterales; family Steroidobacteraceae; genus Steroidobacter. The sequence goes on along the minus strand of DASTRD010000218.1, from coordinate 13,466 downwards.
CTTCACCATGCGCTCGTAGGATTTCTGCAGGTGAGCACGCATGGCTGCCTCGGCCTCTTCGGGGTTGCGCTGCTGCAGGGCCCGGGTGACCAGCGTGTGTTCGGCGAATGCCTCGTTGGTCACTTCGCGATGAAAGCGCAGCCGGAAAATGTGCAGATGGATGTGCAGACGGCTCAGGGATTCGGCGATCAGCGTGTTGCCGCTGCCGCGCGCAATGAGTTCATGAAAGATGGCATCCTGGTCCGCGAAGTGATCGTATGACGCCCGTGTCTGCGCGGCGCCATCCGGCTTCATTTCCAGTGCGAGACCGCACAGATCGATCAGCGCCTTGTCGCTCATGCGCTCCGCGGCACGCCGCGCCGCGTAGGGTTCGATCAGCATGCGGATCTCGAAGAGTTCCTCGAACTGCTGGCGATTGAGTGTGGGCGCCGTGCAGTAACCGATGAAGCGCTGCTTGGTTACCAGGCCGTTGGCTTCGAGCATGCTCAGCGCCTCGCGGATCGGCGTCTGCGACACGCCGAGTTCGCGCACCAGACTGTCCACGGAAATACGCGTGTTGGGCGGAATCTTGAGAGACATGATGTCCTCGCGAATCCGGCTGTACGCATCTTCAACCAGTCCCGCGCCGCGCTTGATCTGGCCACGTGTTGCGTCGGCAGGAGTTCCGGGAGCGGCAGAAGTTTTGGTGTCCATGTGAGGCAAGAAGCAGGAAGATTGAAACCGCCAGTCAGGCTTTAAGGGAGTTTCCCATATCGCTCTCTGGCGGGCCTAAGAATATATGATATATGATCAGATCCGAGCGATGCCGCTCTGCTCTTTTACGTGAGACGCCCCGTAATGAACCTCTTCGGCGCCATGCGCCTGCCTCGGTCGGTCCTGTTCGGATGTGGACAGCGCGCAGCATTGGGCGCCGTCGCCAGCCAGTTCGGAAACCGCATTCTGGTCTGTACGGACGCGCGGCTCGGCGCGGACGCCCAGTTCAATTCGATTGTTGCGGAGCTGAAGCAGCGCGGCCTCGAAGTCCTGGTCTATGACCAGACCCGCGCAGATCTGCCGACGGAATCCATTGCCGATTGCGTCAACGCCACGCGCAGCTTCGGCGCCAAGGCGATCATCGGCATTGGTGGCGGCAGCTGCATGGACATGGCCAAAGCGGTCGCGGTCCTGCTTTCCCATGGCGGCGACATCAGCGATTACTACGGCGAGTACAAGGTGCCCGGCCCCGTGCTGCCGCTCATTGCGGTGCCGACGACTTCAGGCACCGGTTCGGAAGTCACGCCCGTGGCCGTCGTGGCGGATACCTCGCGCGGCATGAAGATCGGCGTCGCGAGTCCTCACATCATTCCGCAGGTCGCGGTCTGCGATCCGGAGCTGACATTGAGTTGCCCACCCCGCCTCACCGCATGTTCCGGCGGCGATGCGCTGACTCATGCCATTGAATCGTTCACTGCGCTGGCACGGCCTGCATCGGCGGATCTGACGCTGCAGCATGTCTTCGTCGGCAAGAACGCCCTGTCGGATCATTTCGCGCTGCTGTCGATTGCCTCGATCTGGAAGAGTCTGCATCGCGCGTATGTGAATGGCGCGGATCTCGAAGCGCGCGAGCATCTGATGATGGGCGCGCTGGCTGCCGGCTGTGCGTTCGGCACGGCGGGCACCGCGGCTGCGCACGCATTGCAATATCCCGTCGGCAATCTGACGCATACCGCTCACGGTGACGGTGTGGCCTCGCTGCTGCCCTACGTCATGGAATTCAATCGCCCTGCGTGCGTTGCCAGCTTTGCACAGGTTGCCCGCATGCTCGGCCTGGGATCGCCCGGCAGCACGGACGATGAACTGTCGCGAGTGCTGGTCGACGAAGTTGCTGCACTGCTCGCCTCCGTCGGCATTCCGCGAACCCTCAAGGATCTCGGCCTGCCCGTGGACAAGCAGAGTTTCACTGCAGAAAGCGCTATTGGCATCGCCCGGCTCATCAAGAACAATCCGCGGCCTATCGATCTGCCGGCCATGCAGGCAATCACCGCCGCCGCGTATTCCGGCGATCGTGCATCTCTGCGCAGCCTCTGACCTGTTTCCGCAACGCCATGAAATCTGCCAATCACTTCACCCTGCCGACTTCCGTCGCTGCTTCAGCGCCTGCAATTCCCACTGATCTGCTGATCGGGGACAAATGGCTGCCGGGAACCGACAAGGCGCGCATCGACGTCATCAATCCATCCACGGGCGAGACGCTCGGCTCCGTCGCCAACGCCAGCGTTGCCGACGGGCTGAGTGCCATCGACGCGGCACAGAACGCGGCGAAAGCCTGGGCGGCTACGGCACCGCGCAAACGGGCGGAACTGCTGCGCGCCTGCTACGAACGAATCGTGGCGAACAGCGAATGGCTGGCACAGCTCATTTCGCTGGAGAACGGCAAGGCACTGTCCGATGCGAAGGGCGAAGTCCTCTACGCTGCGGAATTCTTTCGCTGGTATGCCGAGGAAGCCGTGCGCCTCGAAGGCGAACTGAGCGTGTCACCGAGCGGTGCCAATCGCATTGTGGTGATGTATCAGCCGATCGGCATTTCGCTGCTGATCACCCCATGGAATTTTCCGGCCGCAATGGCCACCCGCAAGATTGCCCCTGCCCTCGCCGCCGGCTGCACGTGCATCCTCAAACCGGCCGAAGAAACGCCGCTGACTGCTTATGCAGTCGCACAGATCATGCTCGAAGCCGGCATTCCGCCCGGCGTCGTCAACGTCATCACCACGAAGGATCCCGCTTCGGTGGTCAGGGCGATGCTGCATGACGGACGTATCCGCAAGCTGTCCTTCACCGGCTCGACCGAAGTGGGTCGGCTGTTGCTGCGCGAAGCCGCCGATACCGTGATCAATTCATCGATGGAGCTTGGCGGCAATGCGCCCTTCATCGTTTTCGACGATGCCAATATTGCCGATGCCATCGCTGGCGCGATGGTTGCGAAGATGCGCAACGGTGGCGAAGCCTGCACTGCCGCGAATCGGTTCTATGTTCAGCGTGGCGTGTATGAGACTTTCACGCAGCAGCTGGTCGCGAAGATGGGTGCGGTCAAGCTCGGTGAAGGCTGCTCGCCAGACACCGGTTGCGGCGCACTCATCAATCAGGCAGCGGTCACGAAGATCGAATCGCTGGTCGGCGATGCGGTGAAACGCGGCGCGCGTGTGGTGCTCGGCGGCCAGACGCTCAAGGGCGCCGGTTTCTTCTATCCGCCGACGGTCCTCATCGACGTGCAGCCCGGCTCCGAGATTCTCAAACAGGAAATCTTCGGGCCCGTAGCCGCTCTGGTGCCGTTCGATTCGGTCGAGGAAGTGATCGAGCTGGCCAACGACACCGAATACGGCCTGGTCGCGTATGTCTACACCAACGACCTGCGCAAAGGTCTGCGGGTCTCCGAGCAGCTCGAGAGCGGCATGATCGCCCTGAATCGCGGGCTGGTGTCAGATGCGGCTGCGCCGTTTGGCGGCGTCAAGCAAAGTGGCCTGGGCCGCGAAGGGTCCCATCACGGCATTCGCGAATTCACGGAAGCGAAATACATCGCCACTGAATGGTGATGCGCAAACGTAAGGCCTAACGCCCGCTCCACTGCGGTGTGGTCTTCTTCTTCGCAAGGAAGCTGCGCACGCCGCGCCTGAAGTCTTCGCTGCCGTAGACGAGCGAAATCAGGTCGTCCACGTCGGGCAGATTCGCGTACGTGAGCCTGCGAATCATCTCCTTGCTGGCACGGGTTGTCAGCGGCGCATTGGCGGCGGCGCGCTCGCTCAGCTCGCTCACGGCCTTGTCGAGTTCAGCCGGCTCCGCGACGCCATACAGCACGCCGCGATCCAGCAACTCGGAAGCTGCAATGGTTTCGCCGAGCAGCAGCATGCGTTTCGCGGTCGTCACGCCGATGGCCGCCGCAATCCGCGCGCAACTGCTCATCGACAGACAATTGCCAATCGTGCGTCCGAGCGGCGAAGCAAAGCGTGCCGTCGGCGTCGCAATCCTGAAGTCCGACGCGCAGAAGATGTTCAGACCTCCGCCCACGGCCCAGCCTTCGATTACGGCGATGGTCGCTACGGGCAGTGCATCGACAGCAGCCATACATTCGTCGATGTGACGCTCGTAGTCGATGCCGTCCTGACCGGATGTGAAATCGGCGAAGCTGCTGATGTCGGTACCGGAAATGAATGCCTTGCCCCCGACGCCGCGAAAGATCACGACGCGCACCTCAGGGTCATCGGCGATGCGACGGCAGGTGTCGCGCAGATCGCACCACATCTGGTGCGTGAGCGCGTTGTAGGCGGCCTGATGATCGAACAGGATGTGCGCCGCGTGGCCGACCTTGTTGTAAATCAGCTTGCCTTCGCTCATGAATGCTCAGCTCTGCGTGCCCGCCTTCAGCAACCCCTTGTCGATGAGTTCCTGACGGATCTCACTGGCATGCTGGTCGAGCAGTGGCGGTGGATATCGCACCTGCTGCGGCGTTCCGTGCATCTTCACAGGGAAGCCCAGCGCACGAAACGAACCTTCAACCGGATGCGGCACGTCGATCACCATGTTGCGCGCGGCGATGTGATCGCTTGCCAGCGTCTGTTGGTAGTCGTAGATCGGACCCGCGGGAACGCCTGCGCCGAGCAGCGCTTCCACCCACTCGTGTACGGTGCGCGTGAGGAACGTCGGTCGCAGCAGTTCGATCAGTTCCACACGATTCGCCACGCGCAATGCATTGCTGGAGAAGCGCGGATCCGAATTGAGTTCCGGTCGGCCGATCACCTCGAGGAACGTCAGCCACAGTTTCTGATTGGCGGCGCCGAACACGAAATAGCCGTCGGAAGCCTTGATGGCCTGGTATGGCGCAGACATGCGATTCGCCGAGCCGATCGGTTGCGGCGATTTGCCCGTGCCCCACAGTTCGGTGGTTTCCCATACCGACAGACCGAGCGCCGCCTCGAGCAGCGACGCATCGATGAATTGCCCGACGCCCGATTTTTCGCGTCCGATGATGGCGCTCAGAATTCCGTACGCTGCGAACATGCCGGCGCCCAGATCGCCCACCGGAATCACGTTCTTCACCGGCTCGGAATCGGGAAAGCCGGTGGCACTGAGTACGCCAGACATGGCCTGCGCAATGAGATCGAAGCCTGGCCGTTGCGACCACGGCCCCGTGTGGCCGAATCCCGAAATGCTCGCGTAGATCAGGCGCGGATTGATGGCGCGCAGCGTTTCGTATCCCATGCCCAGACGTTCAGCGACACCGGGCCGCGCATTCTCGACGAGCACATCGGCCGTCTTGACCAGCGCATAGAGCACCTCGCGATCCGCCGGATTCTTCAGATCGAGCGCGATGCTGCGCTTGTTGCGATTCAGCGCGAGAAATCCGGGGCTGTCTTCGCCCTTGAGACGAAAGCCCATCGAGTGACGCGTCGAATCGCCGACTCTGGGCGGTTCGATCTTGATCACGTCCGCGCCCATATCTCCCAGCAGCATGCAGCAGAACGGGCCTGCCATGACCTGGGAAATATCGAGCACGCGAATGCCCTGCAGCGGCTGCGCCGGCTTGCCTGTTTGCGATTTGTCCACCATCAGCCTCGATTGAGAATTCACGAAGCGCGCAGCTGCCGGTTGGGATCGACCAGCAACCAGCACAGCGCTCCGACGACTGCCAGTGCCGCGGCCACGAAGAAGGCCGAGGTCCAGCCGAACTGTGCTGCGATCCACGGGGTCAGCGATGCCGTGATCGCGCCGCCAACCTGGCAGCCCATGTTCATGACACCGGAGACTACGCCACTGTGCGGACCGGCGATATCGGCGCTCACCGACCAGTACGCGCTCTGCGACAGATAGATGGCCCCTGCGCCGCCGGCCAATATGACCGTCGCGAGACCTGCGCTTTCGGCAACCGAGCCCAGCACGAGAAAGACCGCCGTCAGCAACAACGCGAGCACCGGCAATCCACAACGCCCCGCGCGCAATCCGACCCGTTTGACGATGGTGTCGTTGATCAGTCCGCCGGCAAGACAGCACAGCGTCATCGCGATGAAAGGCAGCATGCTGTACAGCGCGCTCGTCTTGAGATTCAGGCCCCTGACTTCGGCCAGGTAGATGAAGAACCAGCTGAAGAAAATCCACACGACGTAGCCGAAGGTGAAGTAGCTGATCGTGAGCGCCCAGACTTCGCGGTTCGTGAAAATACGGCCCCAGGGAATATCCGGCGCTTTCGCGGCGGGCTCGCCCAGGCCGCTGCGAATGTGCTCCAGTTCTTTCGATGAGACGAAGCGATGTTCTTCCGGACGATCGCGCGCGATGAAGTACCAGATCAGACCGGCTACGCAGCCGACGACTGCGCAGAACCAGAAGGATGCGCGCCAGCCATAGGCTTCGATGATTCCGACAAGCAGCGGCGGTGTCAGTCCGGCGCCCGCGCCGACACCCGCAAAGATCCAGCCGTTCGCCTTGCCGCGTTCCTGCACGGGAATCCATCGCGCGATGAACTGATTCGCCGCGGGGTACACCACCGACTCGCCGATGCCGAGCGAAAGACGCACGAGAATCAGCAACACCAGGGCATTCTGTGCGAGGGGACTGACGACCGCGGTGAGTGCCGTGAAGATGCCCCACCACATGACCCCGAAGGTCAGTACCTTGCGCGGCCCGAGTCGGACGGCCAGCCATCCGCCGGGAATCTGAAAACCGGCGTAGCCGATGAGGAAGGCGCTGAAGACCCAGCCCAGCTGGACCTTGGTCAGCCCATACTCTTCGCCAAGACCGACGGCCGCAATCGAGATGTTCGTGCGATCGAGAAAGGCGATCGTACTGAGCACGAACAACCAGAAAACCAGTATCAGACGGATCGGCACCGCAGCCGTCCCCGCCACCCGTTCGACCTTGTGTGCGTCTACTCCCATATCGTATACGATATCTGATATGGTCGGGCTCAACAACGTGGTTGCGGCGACTGATCCGCATCCAGGGGGATGTATTTGTGTTGCAGCAGTCGCTTCTCGGCTTTGCGTTGATATGTCTGACGGTGGGTGCCGCTCACGCTGAAGCCCCCGCATCGCGCGTCGTTCATACGGACCCCGCGGCCTACAGACGTCTGAATGCAGTCCATGACGGCGCAGGCTCCATGGACTTCGTTCCCCTGCTGAACGCCGATGCGCTCAGCACCAATTTCATTTTCCTGCATCGTGGCGTCATTCAGCCGCACAGCGGCATCGGACAGCACTTCCACAACTACTGCGAAGAGATGTTCGTCATTCTCAATGGTGAAGCGCAGTTCACCATCGACGGCCGCACTTCTGTACTCAAAGGTCCCGCCGGCGTGCCGGATCGACAGGGTCATTCGCATGGCATCTACAATGCCAGCGATCAACCGCTCGAGTGGTTGAACATCAATGTCGGTGTGACCAAGACCTATGATGCTTTCAATCTCGGCGATACCCGCGAGGGTGCGCCGCTCGATCCGGTTCCACAATTCATTTCAATGCGACTCGATCGCTCGCTGCTCAAACCCCGCGCGCCGACCAATGGCGGCAAAGGCACGCTTCAATATCGGCGCGCGCTGGAGCCGAGTGTATTTTTCACGACCTGGTCCTACGTCGATCACCTGCTCGTGCCGGCCGGCGCTTCGACCGACACCGAGCGGCTCATCGACATGAGCGAGGTCTACTACGTAATCAGCGGCAGCGGCACGGTGACGGTGGACTCGCAGTCCGAACCCCTGCGTGCCGGAGACGCGATTCCCATCGATCTGCGACAGAGCAGATCCTTCAGCAGTGACGACCCCGCGGGTCTCGAGCTGATGATCATTGGTGTTGCGCGGGATATGGCAGCGAAGAGCGCGTTGCAGAACGCGCCACGTCCACAGCGGAAATAGCATGAAGCATCGAGTTCTGATTTCGACGACTGCAGCAGTTCTGACAGCGTGCGCCAGCACGCCCTCCTCGGTTGAATGGCCCACTTATCATCATGACGCGGGGGGCACGCGCTATTCCCCGCTGAAACAGATCACACCGGACAACGTCGCAAAACTGCAGGTCGCATGGACCTATCACATGCGGCCCGAGAACGCCGGGCCTGAGGCGCCTCCCGTGGAGGCCGGCGATGCCCCGCCACCGATGTTCCGCGGACGGTATTCCATTTCCGAAGCCACACCATTGGTCGCAGGCGGACGCATGTTCCTGCCCACGCCCTATGGTCGCGTCGTTGCACTCGATCCTGAATCAGGGCGCGAACTGTGGGTCCATGAACTGCCCGATCGCGATCAGGCTTCGATGCGCGGCGTCGAATACTGGCCCGGTGGCGATGGTGCCGAACCGGCAATCTTTTTCGGAACCCGTCGCGGCAAGTTGATGGGTCTGTCCGCAGCGACCGGCGAGCCACTGCCGAACTTCGGCGAGAACGGCGTCGTCGACATGAAGACGCCCGAGGTGATGAATGACGTGCCGCGCGCACCGTATGGCATGAGCTCACCGCCCCTCACCTACAAGAACCTCATCATCACCGGCTCACGCGTGCAGGAGATGCCCGTTATCGGCGCCGCGGGCGATGTGCGTGCGTGGGATGCGCGTACCGGCAAGCTTGTGTGGACCTTCCACACCATTCCGCGGCCCGGCGAGCCCGGACACGAGACCTGGGAGGGCGACAGCTGGAAGCGCCGCTCGGGCACGAATGTCTGGACGTTCTTCGTGCTCGATGAAGAGCGCGGCATTCTCTACATGCCGGTGGGTGCACCGACGTTCGATCGCTGGGGCGGCGATCGCAAGGGCGCCAATCTGTACGCCAACTCGATCGTTGCTGTCGATGCGCTGACGGGAAAATACCTGTGGCATTTCCAGACCGTGCATCACGACATCTGGGATCTGGATCTGCCCGCGGCGACGCTGCTCGATGTGAAGAAGGACGGCAAGACGATCCCGGCGATCGGCGTCATGAACAAGACTGCCATGCTGTTCCTGCTCAATCGCGTCACCGGCGAGCCGATCTATGAAGTGAAGGAAGTCCCGGTGCCGACGGACACGGACATTCCGGATGAAGCGCCGTGGCCCACGCAGCCCATGCCCGTCGCTCCGCCGCCGCTGGCGCGCCTCGAGTTCAAGATGTCCGATCTCACGGACATCACCCCCGAGCATCGGGCTTTCTGCGAGCAACTCATCAAGGACAAGAACATCGTCGAGAGCACGCTGTTTCAGCCGCTGCGCGGCGACTCCGCGGTTGCCAGCTTTCCCGGAAGTCTCGGCGGCGTCGACTGGGGCGGCGGTGCCTTCGATCCGAAGTCCGGCCTCTACATCGTGAACACCAATGATCTTGCGGGTCCGCAGCAGATGGCGAAGCGACCCGACGGTTCCTGGGGCCTGAAGGAAGGCTACGTGTACTTCTGGAATCCGAAGACTCGCCTCCCATGCCAGCAACCTCCCTGGGGCAGCCTGTATGCGGTCGATGTGAACAAGGGCACGATCGCCTGGCGCTCGACACTGGGCGTGAGCGACAACCTGCCGGAAGGGCTGCAGAACACCGGACGCATCAGTGCCGGCGGACCCATCGTCACGGCGGGCGGTCTGATCTTCATCGGCGCCACCGATGACAGCCGCATCCGCGCCTTCGAAACGAAGACCGGCAAGGAGCTGTGGACCTTCAAGCTGCCGGCCTCCAACTACGGAACGCCCATCACCTATCAATCCAGGGGCGGCAAGCAGTATGTTGCCGCCATCGCCACCGGCGGATTCTCCGGCGATCCCGTCAACAGCGATACCGTCATCTCGTTTTCTCTGCCGCAGTGATCAAGCTCATGTCTTCGCGCTATCCGATAGCTCTCATCGCCGTACTGACCGCCACGATTGCCACGCCGCTGCTGGCGCAGGCGCCGGATGCGCCGCCGCCGGGTGAGGGACTCGAGCTGATCGAACGCAGCTGCATCAACTGCCACGACATCTACATGATCACCAGCAAGCGCAAGACGCCGCAGGAGTGGGCAGCCACTCTCGGCGTCATGGTCGATCGCGGTGCTGACGTCACGCCGGAAGAGATGCAGGTGATCGAGGAGTACCTCTCGCAGCATTACGCTGCGGATGCTGCGAACGCCAACGCCCATTGATTCATCACGCGAGGACGAACTCATGAACAGAAGAAAGTGGCTGCAATCGCTGATCCTGCTGACGAACGCCGTCTGACCCCGGGGAGGCAGCATGAAGCTCAGTTCGCGAATCGCCGCCGCCTGTCTGCTCTGCGCCAGCATCGGCGCCGCCAGTGCGGCATCCGATCAGACGCCTGCCATCACACGGCTCGATCCTGCGCTCGATGCAGTCATTGCGCCGGGTACGCGCATCGAAGTCGTCGCCACGGGTTTCAAGTTCACAGAGGGCCCCATGTGGCGCGAGGGGCGGTTGTGGTTCTCGGACCTGAGCGATGACAAGGTCATCGCAGTGTCACCTGCCGGCAAGGTGAAAACACTCATCGAGCATGCAGGAGGACTGAACCCCTTCCCGCCCGGCTCCTTCCTCGGTTCCAACGCCATGGTCACCGACAAGGACGGCTCGGTGCTGCTTGTGCAGCAGGGTGGCCGCAAGATCGTGCGGCTCGATGCAAAGCTGCAGCCGACAGTGCTGATCGACAAGTACGATGGCAAGCGACTGAACAGTCCGAACGATCTGGTGTTCGCTGCAGACGGCGCGCTGTGGTTCACAGATCCGCCTTTCGGCTTGCCGCAGATGGACAAGGATCCTGCCAAAGAATTGGCATTCAACGGTGTGTATCGCTATGCCGATGGCAAGCTGACGGCAGCAATCCGCGATCTGACGCTGCCGAACGGCCTGGCGTTCTCGCCCGATGGCAAGACGCTGTACGTCGCCAACTATGGACCGAAGCGATTCGTCAACGCGTACAGCGTCGCCGCCGATGGTTCGGTGAGCAATGCACGCACGGTGATCGAATACGGTCCGGATGAAAAAGGTCAGGGCGGGCCCGACGGCCTGAAGGTGGATCGCTCAGGCAACCTGTGGACGACAGGTCCGGGTGGCATCCGCATCGTCACTCCACAGGGCAAGGTGCTGGGGCAGATCGTTCTGCCCGAAGTCGCCGCCAATCTCGCATTCGCCGACGACGGTCGGACGGTTTACATCACCGCCTCCACCTCGATCTATCGCCTGAAGTCGCTCACCCCGGGTGTCATGCCGCTTTATCGCCGCTGAGCAGGAGCGCCCCATGATCTTCACCTTCGGCGACAGAAGGATCGAAACAGTCGGCGACGACTACTACGTCGCCCCGGGCGCGCAGCTGATCGGCAGCGTCCGGCTCGGTCGCGAGGCCAGTGTGTGGTTCAACTGCGTACTGCGCGGCGACAATGAGTGGATCGTCGTGGGCGACGGCACCAACGTGCAGGATGCCACGGTGATTCATGCCGATCCCGGCGTACCGACGATTCTTGCTGCGAACGTCGCCGTGGGACACCGCGCGCTGCTGCATGGATGCAGCGTCGATGAGGACAGCCTGATCGGCAATTGCGCCGTGGTGCTCGACGGCGCGCGCATCGGCAAACGGTGCCTGATTGCGGCAGGTGCATTGATCGCGCCCGGCAAGGTCATTCCCGACGGCAGCGTCGTCATGGGCGTTCCGGGCAAGATCGTGCGTGAGACCACCCAGAGCGATCTGGAAATGATCCGTCACACCTGCGAACACTACCGCGCCAATGCACGTCGCTATCGCACGATGCTGGCGCCCGATAACCGATTTCCGCTTTCCACCCCTGACCAGTAAGGACCCACCTATGCACTCCATCCGTCGTCCGCTGCTGCTGACGCTGTTTTCCGTGATGGCCACGGGTGCCGCGCTCGCTCAACAGGGTCCGCCCATGCAACGGCCCAAGCCGATTGTCGCGTGGTCGGCGCAACCCACGGAAGCCACGCCCTGGGTTGCTCCGCAGAAGCCTCACTGGAAACTTTCCGAGATTCTCGCGAAGCACAAGGGCCAGGCTGCGTGGCAGGAAGACATCGTCAGCGATCGCGACTTCGTCGCCCGCTACATCTCCATGGCACCGGGCGAGAAGACCAAAACTCATTTCTTCGCGGACGATCGGGTGTTCTGGATCGTGCAGGCCGGTGAGATGAAGGTGAACATCGAAGGTCAGCCACCCTTCGTTGCAAGCAAAGGCTTTCTCGTGCAGGTGCCGTTTCGCACGTCCTACAGCATCGAGTCGATCGGCGACGAACCTTCGCTGCGTTTCGAAGTGACAGGCGCGCAGGCGGTGCCGCTCTACCCGCTCGGCGAAACGCCCACGCCCCTTGCGGGCAGGAAATACGTCAAGGTCAGTTACATGGGCCACGGTTCGTATGACGACACCAACAAGCCCTTCCTCGATTTCAACAAGGACGTCGTCGGCGCCAACAGTCGCGGTGGCCCCTTCGTGAAGGACGACAAGACATTCGCGAACATCATCCGTGGGCACGGCGCTCCACCGCCGCCGTCATCCAACCTGGGACATTTCCACGTCGGCTACTCGGAGTTCTGGCTGGTGATGGAAGGCAAGATCGACTACCAGATCGAAGGCGTGCCGTTCTTCACGGCCGAACCGGGCGACGTCGTCTACGCACCGCAAGGTCGCTGGCATCGCGCGAGTTTCGGTGGCGACGGCATGTCCACGCGCCTGGCGATCAATCCGCGTCCCGAAGGCATGCACAACTTCCAGCCGCCGCCCGACGCCGAATAAGGGCTTCTTCGAGCAGATCCGGAACTCCCGCAGGGGGGGGCCCGGATCTGCCCGGCACGAACCTCGCACAGCGCAGATTCGCTTCGCGTCTCCCGCCGCACTCGGGACGCGCCATGACTTGCGCAAGTGCCGCAGCCGCCCGCCTCGCAAAAAAGAAGGCCACGCAAGCGTGGCCTTCTCAATCAATCGAAGTAGTTTCCGCCTGCTCTACTTCTTCTCAGGAAACTTTCGCAGCGTGTAGTACGCATCGAGCTGTGCAGGTGCATTGGCCTCGAACAGCGTCTGCGCCGCGAGATGCGCGTGATAAACGCGTGCGAGCTGGAGCGGATGCACAACTTTCTGCTCGAGCGATGCGAGCGTGATCTCGATTGACTTGCGATCGCCACCGATGGTGATCGCAGTAGTGCTCTCCGGATGCAGGTCGAGCTCATCGGAGCCGTAATCCGGCGCATCGCGATACGTCCATGATTCGAGCGACAGCGCGGCACCCAGTCCAGCTTCATCCACAGCGGCCGCCAGCGGCTGCGTGAGATCGATACGGAAGCCCGCGGGCGTTGCGACCATTGCCTTGATCATCGGGGCGACTGTCTTGCCGTCCCAGCGTACGTGCTGAAGGCTGGCCACCTTGCCGCCCTTGGCCTGCCAGCCGCGGCCGGTCTGACCCAGCAGCAGACTGCCATCGGGCAGAAACACCGGACGCATCACACCCGATTCCAGTCCTTCGAAGAACGGCATGACACTGCCCTCCTCGATATCGCCGACTTTCTGG
>DASTRD010000217.1:0-5960 GCA_035761425.1 Povalibacter sp. | reverse complement strand
CATCGTGCTGGACGATCTGACCTCCGTCGCCAACGATCTGCAGTTGCATTCCATTTCGCACGGTGTGGTGCTGCTGGAACAACTCGCAATCGACTACGGCGCCGAACGTCGCCGCCTGCGCGTGGTCAAGATGCGCGGCATTGCCTTCCGCGGCGGATTCCACGACTTCACGATACGCAAGGGCGGCCTCGCGATTTTCCCGCGACTGGTCGCTGCCGAACACCACGAGCAGTTCGAGGAGGGCTGCATATCCAGTGGCTCCGAAGATCTCGATGCGCTGCTGGGGGGCGGACTCGAACGCGGCACCAATGCCCTGTTCATCGGCGCTGCCGGCGTCGGCAAATCATCTCTGGCGCTTGCTTACGCGACTGCCGCTGCCGAGCGCGGCGAACGAGCAGCATTCTTTGCCTTCGATGAGGGCCGCGGAACCATCTACGCCAGAGCCAGGACACTGGGACTGCCGTTCGAGAAATTTGTCGATGCCGGACTGATCCATTTTCAGCAGATCGATCCGGCCGAACTTTCACCCGGTGAGTTCGCAGCGATCGTGCGGCAGGCTGTCGAAGTCGGCAAGGCGAAAGTCGTCATCATCGACAGCCTGAACGGTTATCTCAACTCGATGCCCGACGGGCGATTCCTGATTCTGCAGATGCACGAACTGCTGAGCTATCTGAATCAGCTCGGCGTAGTCACCCTTCTGATTCTTGCGCAGCAGGGCCTGGTCGGCCCCATGGATACCCCGCTGGATCTGAGCTATCTCAGCGACGCCGTCATCATGCTGCGTTATTTCGAGCACGCCGGGCGTGTGCGCCGTGCGCTGTCCGTGGTGAAGAAGCGCAGCGGCAACCACGAACACACCATCCGTGAGTTCAGGCTGAGTGCGCAGGGGCTTTCCGTGGGCCCGCCGCTGGTGCACTTCACCGGCATCTTCTCCGGCTCGCCCCAGTACACCGGCAGCCCGGGGTTGCTGATGGGAAATCGCGATGCCGGCGACTGACCATCCTGCCCGGGTACCGGTACTTGCGCCCATCGGACGCGATGCAGCTGCCGCAGTGGAACTGTTGAAGCGCGCGGGCGTGCAGGGCCTGGTGTGCGAGAGCCTGGATGCTTTGCTGCAGCAACTCGAGAACGGGGCCGAGGCGGTACTGCTGGCGGAAGAAGCCCTGTTCGGCAAGGACGTGCGCGCACTGTGCGCGTGGGTGGAGCAGCAACCGACCTGGTCAGACCTGCCGTTCGTCATCCTCACGGGTGCGATCTCGCAGCCTTCCATCATTCCGTGGCGCCAGCGTCTGCTCGCTTCGCTGCGCAATGTGTCGTTGCTCGAGCGGCCAGTGCAGATGATCACCCTCACCAGCGCCATGCTGGCCGCGGTGAGAGCGCGTTCCAGACAATACGAGGTTCGGGCACTGCTCGAAGCGCGTGAACGCGCCGCCACCGAACTCGAGAATCTGGTTCTGGCACGAACCCAGCAGCTGGAGCACGCCAATCGCGAACTGCAGAAGGAAATGCTCGAACGCGCGCGGGCCGAGGAATCGCTGCGGCAGGCGCAGAAGATCGAGGCACTCGGCCAGCTGACCGGCGGTGTCGCGCACGATTTCAACAACCTGCTGATGGTCATTTCCGGCGGGCTCGACATGCTTGGCCGCACGGCGGACACGGCGCGACGGCAGATGCTGGTCGATGGCATGCGTCAGGCTGCGCAACGCGGCGCCGCGCTCACCCGGCAACTGCTGGCGTTTTCGCGGCGTACGCCGCTGCAGCCGGAACCGGTCGATCTCAGGCGTCAGATCGGCGGCATGAAAGAGATGCTCGAACGCAGTCTGCGCGGCGACGTCACGGTCGAGTTCGACTTTGCCGAGAACCTCTGGGCTGTCGAGGTCGACCCCAGCGAACTCGAACTGGTGATTCTGAATCTCGCCGTCAATGCGCGCGATGCCATGCCGACGGGAGGCAGGATACTCGTGCGCGCGTGCAACGTGCCTGACGAGGCCGGCGGCGGCCGCGACTTCGTCCGGATCGAGATCATCGACTCGGGCGTGGGCATGCCGCCCGAAATCATGCAGCGGGTGTTCGAACCCTTCTTCACCACCAAGGAAGTGGGAAAGGGCTCGGGGCTCGGGCTGGCGCAGGTTCACGGCTTCGTCAGCCAGTCGGGGGGCACCATCGCAATCAAGAGCCGCGTCGGTCAGGGGACGACGTTCACCATCCTGCTGCCGCGCTCGGACAAGGTGCCCTCTGGTGAAGTGCGCATCGCGGAGCAACTGACGGCCGATTACGTGCGCAGCGCAGCGCGCGTACTGCTGGTCGAAGACAACGATGAAGTCGCCGCCCTCGTTCGGGAAATGCTGGATGAGCTGGGCTTCGAGGTACTGCGCGTCTCCAGTGCTCGCGCAGCGCTCGGTGCGCTGGCGAATGGACGCCGGGTCGATCTGGTGTTTTCGGACATCGTCATGCCGGGCGACATGAATGGACTCGATCTGGCGCGCGAAACCCGCGCACGCTGTCTCGGCATCCCGGTGCTGCTGACGAGCGGCTACGCCGAGCAGGCCATTCACGACGCCGAAACGGAAGGGCTGACAGTCCTGCGCAAACCGTACAGTCTGTCGGACCTGTCGACTGCACTCGACCTGGCACTGCCGCGATCCGCCAACCAGCGACTGTGCCCGGCATCCGGCACCGGACACGGATCCAGCCGGCAGCACTGAACCGCAGGCTTGTCCATGCGGGCCAGTGACATGGCCTCCGCACGAACGAAGGCCCTGCATCAGCGATGGTCAGCCCTTCAGGGGCGCCCGCAAGTAATGGACTGCGATCCCGAGAGCCGCGACGCCCGCAAAGACTGCGCCCGCCAGAAAAGTCGCCTTCGGCCCCACACCTTCCCAGAGTGCGCCGGCAATGACGCTGGCAAGCAGCGCCGACATACCGGTTGCCAGGTGGTACACGCCGAAGGCGGTGCCGCGCAGCTGCGGCGGCGCTTCATCTGCAATCAGTTTCGAAAACAGTCCCTGCGTGAGCGCCATATGCGCTCCCCACAGCACCGCGCCGGACAGCGCGGCGCGTACCGACGTGCCGAGCGCCAGAATGAAATCGGCGCCGATCAGCACGAGCAGACCGATCGTCAGCAACATGCGGTGATCCATCTTGTCGGATGCGCGCCCGGCCGGATACGCGAGCGCCGCGTAAATCACATTCATGACGACCATCATCAGCGGGACCTGCGCCACGGCGAGTCCCACGTTCTGAGCACGCAGCAGCAGGAACGCCTCGCTGAAACGCGCGAGGGTGAATACTCCGGCGAGAGCGACCACCAGCCAGTACGGCCCCGTCAGCAAGTGCACCGTATGCCAGGAAAGCCGCGGCTTCTGCGATGGTGCTGTCGGTGCGTGGCGATCGTGCGACGGCTCGCGGACGAAGAGCACAAGCAGCGCCACTGCAATGAAGGCCGGCACCACACCGACCCACAGCACCCTGCGTATGTCGCTCGCCAGCAGACTCATGAACAGCAATGCCAGCGAGGGCCCGATGAATGCGCCGACCGAATCGAGTGCCTGACGCAATCCATACGCTGCACCACGTGACTCCGCCGGCGTGATGTCCGCGACGAGCGCATCGCGCGGTGCGCCACGAATGCCCTTGCCGATACGATCGGTGAACCGCGCAGTGGCCACCCAGCCGATGGATCCTGCCAGTGGAAACACCGGCTTGGTCAGCGCGGCCAGTGCGTAGCCGAGCACGACGAGCGGTTTGCGACGCCGCAGGCGATCGCTCCACACGCCCGAGAACACGCGAGTGAACGACGCGATTGCCTCCGCTACACCTTCGATCAGACCGATTGCGACCATGCTCACGCCCAGCACCGATGCCATGAACAGCGGCAGCAGGCTGTGCACGAGTTCCGACGAGGCATCCATGAACAGCGACGTGAGTCCGAGCGCCCACACGCTGCCCGGCAGATGACGCAGAGTCCGACTCTCGCCAGGCGATGTACTGTGTTCAGAGGACTCGGAACGACTCATGTCTGATGACCCACGCCTGGATACGGGCAGTACTCTCGCGCGGGATTCTGCCACCTGCGGTCCTTCTGCGTGGGAGTAACGAATGCAGGGTCAGCACCGACCGACGTTGGTCGCTGTGATTCTGCCATCGCAGATCCGCCGGACTGGCGGAAGTCCGGTGTACGATGCAGCCGATCGTCACAACAAGAGGTCAAGCCATGCCAGATCCTCTCGATCGTCGCACCGTGCTCATGGCCAGCGTGGGCCTGAGTCTTGCGGCCATGCAACCCACGAATGCCGCATCGGAGAATGCAGCGCGCGAAGAGTGGCTGAACGAGCCCGCCCGGTGGCATCGCGAGGGATCTGCAATCACGATACACGCCGAGCCGAAGACCGATTTCTGGCGCAAGACCTACTTCGGCTACATCACCGACAACGGTCATCTGTTCGGACGACGCATCACGGGCGACTTCAAGGCCACCGTCAACGTCAGCGGCCGCTATGCCGCGCAGTACGACCAGGCCGGTCTGATGGTCCGTCTGAACCCGTCTGTCTGGATGAAATGCGGAGTGGAGTTCGTCGACGGCCGTCAACACGTCAGCTCCGTGTTCACGCGAGATTTTTCGGACTGGGCTGGCATCCCGCGCGACACGGCGACGGAAAATCTCTGGTTCCAGCTCGCACGCAAGGGTTCGGCCTTCACATTCGCCTTCTCGCCCGACGGCACAAAGTACACGGAGGTGCGTCAGGGCTATCTCACGGAAGAACCGGAATTGCTGGTCGGTGTCATGGCTGCCGCCCCGGAAGGGCCCGGCTTCGACGCGATCTTTCGCGATCTGTCGATCGAGCGTACCTGATCTGAAGGCGACGATCCCACGAGCTGCAGCAGACCGGCTCAGTGAGGATCCGATGCCGGCTTCTGCGGCAGGCTGAGGATCAGCAGCAGCATCGCCACGACCAGCGCAGCGCTGGCGGCATAGCGACTGAGTTCCAGGCCGCCCTGCGCGAGCGGCTTGTCGAGAAAGTCGCCGACCACCGCGCCCAGCGGTCGCGTGAGCACGAACGCTGCCCAGAACAGCAACGTCCTGGACAGCCGCGTGAAGAGATGCAGCGTCAGCACGATGAGCAGTAGCGCACCGAACAACACCGCAGCGCCCAGGTAGCCCAGGCCCGCGGTATCGGCTGTCCAGTCGCCCAATGCGGTTCCGAGCGTCTGCGAGAACATGATGGTCAGCCAGTAGAAAAGCTCCGCCCTGCCGCTGCGGATCGACATCACGCCAACGGACCCCAGGGTTCGATGCCACACGAGCAGCGTGATCACGAGCAGCGCCAGCAATACCGCAGAGCCGCCGCTGTAGCCGATGCCGATGGAGCGCGTCGCATAGTCGGCGAGTGTCGTGCCGACCGTGGTCGACGCCACGATGGTCGCCCAGTAGATGAATGGATGAAAACGCTCGGCGTGGATCTGGATGGCGACTGCGATGACGAAGATCAGCATGAAGATGCCGGTGCTGAGCAGGTAGCCCAGATCCATGGACATCGACACCGCATCGCCGCCGGTCTCGCCGAGTGTCGTGGCCAGAATCTTGATCAACCAGAATCCCAGCGTGACGGCCGGTACCTTCGCTGCGCTCTGCTCTGTCATTCATCCACCTGCTGCCGCGTTGTTCCCGGGAATGGGTGTTGGACGGCAGCAACGATCATTCTCAATCCGGAGTCTCGCGAGCGCGGCCTGCGCCCCTGAAGAGCGCTGATCTGTTGAGAAGTTAACCCGTGACCCGTCGCAAGGAATCTATTGCGCTGCCGGCGGTCTCACAGGTTCGCTCCGCAGATCGAAGAACACGCACGTGACACCGGCGGATGGGATGGAACTGGCAATCGTGGCAGGCCCTGAGGTTGTGGCCGCTCAGCCCTGGCAGCGACAGAAGTCGTCAAGGGTGTGGGTGATTTCAATCGTCGTTGCCG
>DASTRD010000216.1:0-13386 GCA_035761425.1 Povalibacter sp. | reverse complement strand
GTGATCTACACCACCAACGTGATCGAGAGCCTGCACATGCAGTTGCGCAAGATCATAAAAACGCGCGGTCACTTCCCGAATGACGATGCCGCCATCAAGCTGATCTGGCTGGCGCTTCGCAACATCAACGACGGCAAGGTACGATCAGCTCGCGAGTGGAAGCTTGCGATGAACCAGTTCGCGGTGATGTACGGAGATCGCTTCCTCAGCCCGATGAACTAATGCAATCCGCCTCGAACACAGAAAATCTGATACGTCCCTGAATCAGGTCTGACCGCAACGCCTCTCTCTGTACCCACGTCACCAACGTCACTCACGTCACCCGCGTCACACCTCACCTGCATCACCTCCATCACTTTCATCACGTCCCCCACCCATGTCCCACCACGACATCAAATCCGCCAACCGGCCCGCACCCGATCAGGTGCTGGTCGACATCGCGGACTACGCGCTTTCGTATCGCATCGACAGTGAGACTGCTTATGAAACGGCGTTCTTCTGTCTGATGGATACGCTCGCGTGCGGTTTCCAGGCGCTGAAGTATCCGGCGTGCACCAGATTGATGGGACCGGTAGTGCCGGGTGCCACGATGCCGGGCGGAGCACGCGTGCCGGGCACCTCATACGAACTCGATCCGGTGCAGGCGGCGTTCAACATCGGTGCCATGATTCGCTGGCTGGACTTCAACGACACCTGGCTGGCAGCGGAGTGGGGCCACCCGTCCGACAATCTCGGCGGCATTCTCGCCGTGGCCGACTATCTGGCGCGTCGCCATGCGCTGCAGGGCCGGCAGCCCGCGACAGTGCGCGACGTGCTCACGGCGATGATCAAGGCACATGAGATCCAGGGTGTGACTGCACTCGAGAACAGCTTCAACCGCGTCGGCCTCGATCATGTCCTGCTGGTGCGGATTGCCTCCACTGCGGTAACCACCGTCATGCTCGGCGGCACGCGCGATCAGGTGATCAATGCGGTGTCGAACGCATGGATCGACGGCGGAGCGTTGCGGACCTATCGTCATGCGCCAAACACGGGTTCGCGCAAGAGCTGGGCGGCTGGCGATGCGACGAGCCGGGGAGTGCGTCATGCGCTCATCGCCATGACGGGCGAAATGGGTTATCCCTCCGCACTCACGGCGAAGACCTGGGGCTTTCAGGACGTCCTGTTCAAGGGCAAGGCGCTGTCGTATCCGCAGCCGTTTGGCAGCTACGTGATGGAGAACGTGCTGTTCAAGATTTCCTATCCTGCGGAGTTTCATGCGCAGACGGCAGTGGAGGCCGCCATGACGCTGCACCCGCAGGTCGCAGACCGGCTCGATCAGATCGATCGCATCGTAATCGAAACCCAGGAACCCGGTGTACGCATCATCGACAAGACCGGTCCGCTGGCCAATCCGGCTGACCGCGATCACTGCATTCAGTACATGGTCGCGATCCCGCTGATTTTCGGCCGGCTTACTGCCCAGGACTATGAGGATGCGGTGGCGCACGACCCGCGCGTCGATGCGCTGCGGGCCAGGATGCAGGTGCAGGAGAACGCGCAATTCACGCGCGACTACTACGCACCGGACAAGCGCTACATCGGCAATGCCGTGCAGGTGTTCTTCCGCGATGGCACGAAGTCCGCGCGAGTCGCCGTCGACTATCCCATCGGGCATCGCAAGCGCCGCAGCGAAGGCATCCCGGTGCTCAGAAAGAAGTTTGAAACCTCAGTGGCCGCGCATTTCTCTGCAAAGCAGACCGATGCCATCAGAGAGCTGTTCGCCGATCGGGACCGGCTCGAGCGCATGCCGGTGCAGGAGTTTGTCGCGGCGCTGGTAAAGAACTAAGCTTGTCCCCGCTGCGAGGCCCGACAAGGGAATCTCGCTGTGCAACTCGGACAGGGATGCTCGAGACTTCGATATCGGGGAATGTCTGCTGCGAGCCTGACATAGAATCGGGCCGTGTTGATTGCGGGAGCGGGAATGGGAGCATCCTTCAGAGCGCTGTTCGTTGGAGAGCGCGCAGAGAGCCACGCACTTCTGATGCGTATGCTGGAAGGCTCCGACGTCGTTGTCGACGACGCGGTATCCCAGGAAGAAGTCATCGCCAGCGTGGCACGCCGCACACCGGATCTCATCGTTTTCGCCATCGATACCGAAGTGCGTGGCCTGGCGGACGTCTGCC
Source organism: Povalibacter sp. (assembly GCA_035761425.1). Lineage (GTDB taxonomy): Bacteria > Pseudomonadota > Gammaproteobacteria > Steroidobacterales > Steroidobacteraceae > Steroidobacter. The sequence continues at coordinate 11,221 of DASTRD010000216.1, read as the reverse complement.
GCACACTCAAGGCCAATCCCGTCACAGTCTCGTTGCCGTTACTGGCTCTGGCGCGCAACGTGAAGACCCGCATGGCTGCTTTCGACGCCGGCGTCGATGAATTCATGACCCATCAGATCCGGCGCGAGGAGTTCCTCGTACGCGTCAACGGGCTGTTGCGTGCCGCGGCCTCGCGTCGCCAGCTTGCAGCCGAGCAGCTCGCACAGGAAGTGAAGCGCCGCGAGGCGATCCGTATGGCCTTCCGCCGCTACATTTCACCCAAGGTAGCCGACCGCATCCTCGAGAATCCGGAGCTGCGCGACAGCATGCTCGCCAGCGGTAACCTGCGGGCCCGCGCCTCCGTCATGTTTGCCGACATGCGAGGGTTCACGACGATCTCCGAGCGGCTGGCGCCGACTGATGTCGTCGATCTGCTCAACCAGTTCTTCGGTCTGCTGACCGACATCACCTTCGAGTACGACGGCACCATATTCAATATGGCGGGCGACAGCCTGCTCGTCGGTTTCGGCGTGCCCGTCGAACAGGCCGATGGTCCCGCCAGGGCGATCGCCGCAGCCCGGCAGATGCTGCTCAGGCTCGCATCTCTGGCGGATCGCTGGAAACTCAAGCACGACATCGACGTGGGACTGGGAATCGGCATCCATGTCGGAGAAGTGATTGCAGGCAACGTCGGTTCGGCGTCCTACATGAACTTCACGATCATTGGCGACACGGTGAACGTCGCAGCGCGGCTCGCACAACGAGCGCGTGCGGGCGAAATGTTGTTCTCCGAAGCGGTCAAGCGTTCGCTCGACGGCTCGGGCGTGGACGTCGCCGCCATGGCGCTGCCGCCGATCGTGCTGCGCGGTCGCTCGAATCCGATCGACATCTTCTGCGTCCCGAGCGAGCGTCGCATCGACTTCAGGACTCACTGACAGCGACGGGCGTGACGAACAGGCGCATCAGGCGCCAGAATGCGAGCTCACCTCCCAGCGCAGTTCCGCATTCATGCTCAGATTCTTCGGCCGCGCCAGCCTGTACCTGCTGGCACTGGCATTCCTTCACGGTTGCGTCACGCATCCACCCGCACAGCCGTTACCCCAGCCCGGCGCACCCAAGGTCCTTTATGAACCGGTAGCCTGGTCGAGCATCGAAGGTTGGCAGGCCGATCAGGTCCCGCAGGCATGGTCCGCCTTCCTGAACAGTTGTCGGGTGCTCGGCACGAGAGCCGAGTGGATCAATGCCTGCGCTGCAGCTTCGGCGAGCGGAGCGTCGCGTCAGTTCTTCGAAGCCAATTTCACCGCGTATCGCATCGTGCAGACCGACGGCGTGCAGCGCACGGATACCGGGCTGATCACGGGTTACTACGAACCGTTGCTCAGAGGCGCGCGTCAACGTTCAGCAGCGTTCCCGGTGCCGCTGTACGCACCACCCGATGATCTTCTCGCCATTGAACTCGGCGATCTGTATCCGGAACTGAAAGGTAAACGTGTGCGTGGGCGGGTGCAGGGCAGGAAGGTGGTGCCGTACTACACCCGTGCCGAACTTGCCGGCCAGCCATCGCTGAAAGGCAAGGAGCTGCTCTGGGTCGACAACGCCGTCGACGCGTTCTTCCTCGAAGTACAGGGCTCGGGGCGCGTGCAGTTGACGGACGGTACGACGGTGCGCCTGGCCTACGCGGATCAGAATGGTCAGCCGTATCGATCCATCGGGCGCTATCTGGTCGATCAGGGACAGATGACGCTGGATCAGGCGTCGGCGCAGGAAATTCGCCGCTGGGTCGCGGCGCATCCGGATCGCAGACAGGAAGTACTCAACGCCAATCCCAGCGTGGTGTTCTTCCGCGAAGAGCGCATCGAAGACCCCTCGCAGGGACCGAAGGGTGCGCTTGGCGTACCGCTGACGCCGGGACGTTCGCTGGCCGTCGATCCGAAGGTTGTGCCGCTGGGCGCGCCTGTGTTCCTGGCGACGACACAACCCGGCACCGACACGCCGCTGCAGCGATTGATGATCGCGCAGGACACCGGCGGGGCCATTCGCGGCGTCAACCGCGGCGATCTGTTCTGGGGATTCGGTGCCGCAGCCGGCGAGGCCGCCGGCAAGATGAAGCAGCAGGGCAGTATGTGGTTGTTGTGGCCGAAAGGCGCGGCACTGCCGGGCGATTGAGCCGGTCAGGATTTCAGAACGCTCAAAAACATGGACGTTTTCGTGTGAGCCTCCAGGGACGGATTTACGACGGTTCGGAAATCCGGACCGGCACCAGGCGGCGTTGCTACCGGTACCACGTAAATCGCAATTACCTGCCCTTGTGGAGTGTCAAAAAAATCCAAACCGCTTGCGCGTGATGTTGCGCCGTTTGACGTCGATCAGATCGTTGATGCGGTGATCGATCAGCGAGGTGAGTACGTGTTTCATCCCGCGCTCGCGCTGCAATGCCAGCTCCTCGGCATACAGCGGAATCGCGGCAAAGAATTCGATGTGGCGATCCGCAGTGTCCAGCATGTAGAACTCCTTCGGCACCAGCAACGACGGCGCCAGAATGACGCCGCAGAGTTTCGTATCGGGTGCGTAGGGTTGCGGTGGCTCGCCGTTCGGAACGATGTCGCCCCATCCCAGTGCCGAGCCGCGGTCGTGAGGCAGATGCGCCAGCGACATCAGCAGACGAATCGGCCAGTAAGCGGGATCTGCCGGCCGGATGTCCTTGAGCGGCCAGTTACGCGGCAGCGAGACCATGAGCTCCAGATAACGCGGGGCATCGCTCGCGTCGCCTGTATTCATCTGCACATCGCTCATTCCGGCAGTGACGAGCGTGTGAAGGGGCCGTTCCACGCTCGAGGGCACATGCAGCACGTCGATGGGCATCGCTGCATTCTCTTCGCGGAAGATCTGGCCGACTGGGCCGAGTTCCCGCTCGATGTGAGCGCGGATCTGCGGCCGACTGCCTTGCGGCAGTACATCGCTGGTCACGGTGAAACTCCGGTCGTCGTCGAAGCGCCGGATTCTACCTCACACCAGCGAGACTCCATGCGGCACGCGCACGACCGCCGTCCCTGCGATCTTGTCATGCCAGGCGCGGCGGCCTTCATCCACGGCGATCCAGATGAAGCCGAGCCCGGCGAGTGCCAGCGACAGGAAACAGCTCAGCGCTCTCACCGCAGCAGTGCTCCAGTCCAGCTCACGGCCGTCGACTCGTACCACCTTCAGATTGCAGACGATGCCGCCGACGGTCGTGCCTCTGAACTTCCACATCAGCGCCCCGTACAGCGCGAGCATCAACAGATACACATCGTGGATGTTGGTCAGACTGAGCGCGACGCCGACCAGCACTGCATCGATGAACAATGCAGTCATGCGGATCCAGAATCCGGCGCGTGGCAGCGTTGAGTCGACGACTGCGGCCGGCGCCGAAGTCCGCGCTGTCTCGCCTGCTGCCGGATCGACACCAGGGACTTCGACAGCGGGGGCTTCGGGCTGCGCCGGGGCGGGCGGAGACATTGGAGACGCTGCCGCCGCCGCGAGGCTCGCAGCCTCCCGACGCTCCTGTGCAACGATCAACAGCGTGTAGACGACGACACCCATGCCCAGGATGCCGAGCAGCTTGTACAGAATGAAGCCCAGTACAGGTACGGTGTAGAGCAGCAGAGTGACGATCCCGCCGATCACCACCGCGACAGTGATGTCGCGCATCGGGCCTTCGCCGAAGAAATGCGTCACGCGACGACCGAGTGTGCCCAGCATGACGGCTTTGCCAAAGAGGCCCACGATGAACAGTCCGAACCAGAGGAACGGCAACAGCACACCGCCCACCACGGTGATGGCCAGCACCATCGAAACAATCGGCGTGAGCAGCAATGTCAGCAGAGCTGCCAGCAACGTGCGGCCCGGACGCGTCTCGATGGTTTTCGCACAGCGTTCCACGGCACCGGAAAACATCAGGGTCAGCACGACGTAGAAGGCGAGAAAGCCGAGGGCGAGCGTCCATGCCCAGGCGATGCCGGGCACGAACGCGAGCGGCCGGCCCAGCAACAGACAGTGACTGACCCATGGGCGCAGCCACTCGAACCGGCCGAAGTCGAAGGGCAGCGACACCTGGTGAATATCGCCATGCACGACCGCCGCAGGATCGCGCCTCAGCGAATCGCCACCGACGAGCGTGACGTCGCCGTTGACCTCGGCATGCGGTCCGAGTTCGACGTTGCCGAACACCGAGAACACATCGCCATTGACCGAACTGTCGATGTACACATCGCCGAAGAGAGCCCCCGCCGTGTCGCCCACAGGACCTGTGACGCGCGTGTCGCCGAATATGGATATGACGCCATCGCGCACGACTCCTTCGATCGTGGTGGAGCCGGAAACGGTGACGATTGAATCGGCGCTTTCGCCGGCTGGCAGATCGCTGTCCTTGTTGAAACGAAGGATGAAGTCCTCACCGCCACGGCGATCCGCGGCAGGTGCCTGTGGTGATTGCGGTGCCTCAACCGCCTGCGGCGCTTCGACAGGTTCAGGCGCGGTCGGTGCGTCCTGGGCGACAGCGGCAATGGCAAACAGGCAGGTCCACAGCAGGACGGCGCCCGGGAAGCGATGACGAATACTGGCAGCAGGCTTGTAATTCATGATGTGGTGTCGCGGCTCAACGGCTCGCATAGAGAGTGCGATAAGCGATCGCACCGATACCGAACAGGCCGGCATAGAGAAGGATGACTGCGGCAGCACCGCCGTAGACCCAGCCGGAGGGAATGTTGTGGGCAATCGAAGCGAACAGGTTGGCGGTGGCTCTGACCGATGCGGCGGCAGGAGCCAGCTCCGAGTTCAGTCCCGACACCGACGACGCCACGCCGCCAAACAGCCAGCTGAACATGCGTACCGCCGCCATGCTGGATGCCGCGCAGCCGAAGAGGAACGCAACGCGCGCCGCGGCCGGCCATTCCATGAAACTGCGCTGCCACCAGGAGCGGGTCGCGCGCCGTTCGATTTCTGCCATGACCCGTGCTTCCAGACTGCGCGGGGCGCGGCGCAACGGCAGATCGCGCAGAGCCGCGTCAGCCCATCGTTCGAGCGGATCGTCTGGCTTGTGATCTTGCGTGTTCATAACGTCGCCTGCAGTTCGCCGCCACCCAGCACCTGGGCCAGTGCCCGCCGGCCGCGCAGAATGTCGATCTTCACTTTCGACAGTGAGACGCCCAGCGTCTGCGCGATCTCCTCGTAAGGCATTTCTTCGAAGTGATACAGCACCAGCGGCAGCCGCTGGTGATCGGGAAGACCCTGCAGGACGCTTTCCACCAGCGCGTGCCGCTTCTCATCGTCGATCTCGCTCAGCATCGTTTCCGGCGCCGCGAATTCCACTTCGGGAGGGTCGTCTTCCTCGCTGCGCCGCATTTCGGAAAAGAACTGCCAGCGCTTGCGATAACGCGACAGGTGGTTGAGCGTCAGGCGCGTGGCCACGGTCTTGAGCCAGCCACCGGCCGTCGGGCTGGTGCGCAGATGCTCGAAATTCTCGAATGCCTTCAGAAACACTTCCTGCGCGATGTCTTCGGCGAGCGCATCGTTGCCGGTCAGCCGCGCAGTGGTCGAAAAAACCATGTCCTGAAAGGCACGCATGAATTCCGGAAACTCTCCCGACCTTGTCGGATCCCAGGTTGGTTTTGCCACGGTAGTGTCGTCGTTTAAGGCAATAACCCGGGTCGGGACGGAAAGTTACAGCCACCGCAAGGGCTGGACCGAATCAGGGAATTGCGCACGAGGGCGCGTGGGTTTTCAAGAGGGCGGCGTGGCGGTCCCGTTCCGGTCCATAAGCCCTGCGGCGGAGGATTCTCAGGGTACCGATGCATCGCCTGCGGCTCATGATCCGCAGGAGACTTCCTCTCTGTCCGCCAACGCCGAATCCGCAACAAGTTCAAGTCTTGTTGATGCGGGGTGCCTTCTGCATAGTGCGCCTCCCGAAAATTCTGCTCTGTCCCGTGCATGCTGCCGTCCATTGAAGTCCGAATCGCCAGCGAACTGGCTGTCAAGCCCGCTCAGGTTGCTGCCGCTGTTGCCCTGATCGACGAAGGTGCCACGGTGCCGTTCATTGCCCGTTACCGCAAGGAGGCCACCGGCGGACTGGACGACGCGCAACTGCGCTTGCTGAGCGAACGGCTGGTCTATCTGCGCGAACTTGAAGAGCGTCGCGGCGCCATTCTCCGCAGCATCGAAGAGCAGAACAAACTCACGCCGCAGCTCAGGGCCAGCATCGAGGCTGCAGACAGCAAGCAACGTCTTGAAGATCTGTACCTGCCATACAAGCCGAAGCGTCGTACCAAGGCGCAGATCGCAAAGGAAGCCGGACTCGAACCGCTTGCGGAAGCACTGCTGGCCGACCCGACGCTGACGCCGACGCTCGAGGCGGCGAACTACCTGAAGCCGCCGTTCAGGACGGAACAGGGCGACAACCCCGGTGTTGCGGACGTGAAGGCAGCGCTGGACGGCGCGCGCCAGATTCTCACCGAGAAGTTCGCGGAAGATGCAGAACTGGTCGGTCTGCTGCGGGCGCATCTGCTCGATCATGCCGTGATGGTGTCGAGCGTTGCCGAAGGCAAGGCAGAGGCGGGTGCGAAGTTTCGCGACTACTTTGATTACAAGGAACCGCTCAAGCAGATCCCCTCGCATCGAGCGCTGGCGTTGTTCCGCGGCCGCGCGGAAGAAATCCTGCGTCTGGCGCTGAAGCAGCCGGAAGAACTCGCCGAGTTGCCCGCCGGCACGCCGACACCGTGCGAGCTGAAAATCGCGGCGCGCTATCGCATCGCGGATCAGGGTCGTCCTGGCGACGCGTGGTTGAAGGAGACCGTCCGCTGGACCTGGCAGGTAAAGTTGGCATGGCAGCTCGAGGCTGAACTGTTTGCCGGGCTGCGCGAGCAGGCAGAACAGGAGGCCATCCGCGTCTTCGGCAGCAATCTGAAAGATCTGCTTCTGGCGGCACCGGCGGGCGCGCGCGTCACGATGGGGCTGGATCCCGGCATTCGCACTGGTGTGAAAGTCGCAGTGGTGGATCGCACGGGCAAAGTGATCGACACGGCCACGGTCTATCCGTTTCCGCCACGCAACGATCTGGAAGGCACGTTGCACGCGCTCGCAGTGCTGGTCAAGAAACATGGCGTCGAACTCATCGGCATCGGCAATGGCACTGCATCGCGTGAGACCGACCGACTCGCGGCGGAACTCATCAAACGCCTTGGCGATCAGCGCCTCACCAAGGTCGTTGTGTCGGAAGCAGGGGCATCGGTGTATTCGGCGTCGGAACTGGCCTCCAGAGAATTGCCGGAGCTGGACGTCAGCCTGCGCGGCGCGGTCTCGATTGCACGCAGGTTGCAGGATCCGCTGGCTGAGCTCGTGAAAATCGATCCGAAATCCATCGGCGTCGGTCAGTATCAGCACGATGTGAATCAGACACGGCTCGCCCGTTCGCTGGATGCGGTGGTCGAGGATTGCGTGAATGCCGTGGGCGTCGATGTGAACACCGCATCGCCCGCGCTGTTGTCGCGGGTATCCGGCCTGTCTGCAACGCTTGCGGACAATATCGTCCGCCATCGCAATGAGAACGGCGCGTTCGCGGACCGTTCGGCGTTGAAGAAAGTTGCGCGGCTCGGTCCGAAAGCCTTTGAACAGGCGGCGGGCTTTCTGCGTATCGTCGGCGGCGACAATCCGCTCGACATGTCGGCGGTGCATCCGGAAGCGTACCCGGTGGTCGAGCGCATTCTCGCCGACCTGCGCAAGTCGGTTCGCGACGTGCTGAGCAGTCCGGCGGATCTCAGGCGCGTGGAGCCGGCGAAATACACCGACGAGCGCTTCGGGCTGCCCACGGTGCGCGACATTCTGCGCGAGCTGGAAAAGCCGGGACGCGATCCACGGCCGGAGTTCAGGACCGCGGCCTTCAAGGAAGGCGTGGAGGAACTCAAGGATCTGCAGCCCGGCATGCTGCTCGAAGGCGTCGTTACCAACGTGACGAATTTCGGTGCCTTCGTGGATATCGGCGTTCACCAGGATGGGCTGGTGCACATCTCGATGCTGTCGCACAAGTTCGTGAAGGATCCGCGCGAAGTGGTGAAGGCGGGTGACGTCGTCAAGGTGAAGGTGCTGGAGGTCGATGTGCACCGCAAACGTATTGCGCTCACGATGCGTCTGGATGACGCCGCGCCGCGCCAGCGCAGTGCCGACGCATCCGCTGAACGCGCTCGACCCGATGCACGGCGTCCCGCACCTCCGCGCAGCCAGACGCGCGAAAGCCAGCCCGCAGGCACTGGTCTGATGGCCGAAGCTTTTGCGCGGGCCATGAAGAAGTAGCAGGGCGATTACACAGATCACGCGGGTCAGGGACGGCGAGCCGGGCTGGCCCCGCCATGGCCGTCACGCCACTCGACTGCGTCGGTGACGTCCGGCTGAAGCCGGACCCACAAGAGGAGATCAGAATAACGGAAGATCCTTTCAACCCCGTGAGCCGGTGTTCCCTGAGGAGATTCTTCGGAATCTTCCGCGGTCAACGCCGGCGACGGGTAACGCCGGGTTCGTCGATCTCGTAGTCGTCCAGATCCGAAAGCTGTGCTGCGGTCTCGCGCTCTTCGCGGCGGCGCTCCAGACGTCGCCACGCCGGCTCGCCGACTCTGGGAGCGCTCTTCTTGCGCTTGTCGAAATCATCCAGCAGATGGTCAAGCGACGGATCCGCGTCCGCCGCCACATCATCTTCTTCGCCGTCGAAATCGTCTGATTCCGGCTTCTCGCTCATCCCGGCACCGAGTAGTTCGATGTGAATCCGCTGACAGGAAAAAGGCAAATGTCCGAGTGCTGAAATATATAAAAGGAATGCGACGACCGACGCAATAGACACGTCGCAGGAAGCGGCGAGCGGTGGTTCGCAGTCCTGAAGGAAAACTGCCGGCAGTCGCGCCGCGGCGACGCCAGGCGACGCTCAGTGAATGAGGTCGTTGAGCTGAAAAATCGGCAGCAACATGGCCAGAACGATCAGCAGCACGAAGCCGCCCATCACCAGAATCATCAGCGGTCCGAGCAACCCGACGAAGGTACCCAGAATCGAATCCATTTCGCGCTCCTGATTGGTGGCGGCGCGATCGAGCATGGTTTCCAGATCGCCGCTGGTTTCGCCGCTCGATATCAGATGGATCATCATCGGCGGAAACATGCGCGTGGCTGCCAGCGATCGGCCGATGGCGGCGCCTTCACGTACCCGTGCGGCGGCTTCCTCGACAGCATCGCGCATCGGCAGGTTGGTCACGACCTCGCCTGAGATCCGCAGGGCTTCCAGTACTGGCACCGCACTGGAGGTGAGCGTTGCCAGGGTGCGGGAGAATCGCGCGGTGTTGTTGCCACGGACGACTTTGCCGACGAGCGGCAGGCGCAGCAGCAAGGCATGGAAGCGACGGCGCGCGGCAGGATTGCGCAGCCAGCGCCGGAACAGCCAGATGCCCGCGATCAGCAGCAGGATGACCAACCAGCCCCAGTTGCGGGCGAAGTCGGAAAAGGCGATCAGGATCTTGGTCAGAAAGGGCAGCTGCGCCTTGGACGCTTCGAACTGTTTGACGATCTTGGGAACCACGAACGTCAGCAGCAGAAAGACGATGCCCGTACACACGGCCAGCAATAGCACCGGATAGAGCATGGCATTCAGCGTGCGGCTGCGTAGCTGCTCGCGACTTTCCGTGTAGTCGGAGAGTCGTTCCAGCACCGTGTCCAGATGGCCGGACTGCTCACCCGCCGCGACAGTGGCCCGATAGAGCTCGGGGAAGACGCGCGGGAAATCCGACAGTCCGTCCGCCAGGGTGTGACCTTCGAGCACCTTGGCGCGAACGCCCAGCAGGACGCTCTTGATACGCGGCTTTTCCGTCTGCTCGCCCACGGCCTGCAAGGCCTCATCGAGCGGCAGTCCCGAGTGCACCAGGGTGGCGAGCTGGCGGGTCAGGAGTGAGAGATCCGCAGCCGATACGCCCTGCCGGAAGCTGAACGAAGTGCGCCGCTCCTTCTTTTCCTGGTTGGCGACTTCATTGACCGACACCGGCAGGAGATTCTGGTCCCGCAACAGCTGGCGAACCTGACGCGCGGTGTCGCCTTCGAGAACGCCCTTGCGCTCGCGACCGGTAATATCGACGGCGGTGTATTCGAAAGCACCCATCAGAAGAAAGGCTGCAGGCTGGAGGCTGTAGGCTGTAGGTCGGACATGAGGCCGTGTGGATATCAATACGGTTCGGGTGCATTTCGCGCGCTGGCGCGATCCTCTCTGGCTACAGGCTACAGGCTACAGGCTAGAGCCTTCGCCATCAGTCCTCCCGCGTCACGCGCAGCACTTCTTCGATCGTCGTGATGCCGGAAAGGATGCGCGCACGACCGTCGTCGCGGATGCTCGGTGTCAGCGTGCGTGCATGACGTTCCATTTCCTGTTCGCTGGCGCCGTCATGAATCATGGTGCGCATGGCGTCATCGATCATGACCAGTTCGTAGATGCCAGTGCGGCCCTTGAAACCCACTGCGCTTTCCGTGCCGGGGCGATACAGCGTAGGCGAGGGGGCGTCGGCGGGAATGTTCAGCAGCCTCCGCTCGTAGTCGCCGGCCACATAGGCTTCCTTGGTGTCGGGATTGAGCACACGCACCAGGCGCTGCGCGAGCACGCCGACCAGGCTCGAAGACAACAGAAACGGTTCGACACCCATGTCGCGCAGGCGCGTCACGGCGCCGACCGCGGTGTTGGTATGCAGGGTCGACAACACCAGATGGCCGGTGAGCGAGGCCTGCACCGCGATGTGCGCAGTTTCCAGATCGCGGATTTCGCCGACCATCACCACGTCGGGGTCCTGACGCAGGATGGCGCGCAGACCTCGCGCGAAGGTCATCTCGACCTTGGTATTCACCTGCGTCTGGCCGATGCCGTCGATGTAGTACTCGATCGGATCCTCGACCGTCATGATGTTGCGCGTGTTGTCGTTGATACGTTCCAGCGCGGAATAGAGCGTCGTCGTTTTGCCTGAACCGGTCGGCCCGGTGACCAGCAGGATGCCGTGCGGCTTGTGGATGAGCTCATCCATCAGCTTCTGGGTGCGCGGATCCATACCGAGCGAATTCAGTTCGAGCCGACCGGCCTGCTTGTCGAGGATACGCAGCACCACGCGCTCGCCGTGGCCCGAAGGAATGGTGGACACGCGCACGTCCACCGCGCGGCCGGCGATGCGCAGCGAGATGCGGCCGTCCTGCGGCAGGCGCT
>DASTRD010000215.1:0-12202 GCA_035761425.1 Povalibacter sp. | reverse complement strand
TTTTCGCGGAAATCGGCCGCGAAGTGGCTTCTGCGCGCGCCACGACACAGTTTTTTGACGCATTTTCGTCCAGCCTCGCGGACCAATAACAACCGTGTGTGGCCGACGATTGAACGCCCTGTCCGCAGCTTCACCGCCAGCGACGATCCACTGCACATGATTCCGCAGGAGTCCTCGCCGCCGGACTATTCCACCGTGCTCGATGCCGTCGCGCAGAGCGTCGTGGTGGTGGGTGCACGCGCGCTCGATCGGCCCATCCTGCATGCCAATCCTGCGTTCGCGGCGCTGACCGGCTACGCATGCGCCGATGTCGTCGGGCGCGACGTGATGTTTCTCACTGCTGCCCAGACCGATCCGGTCGCCACGCAGCATCTGCGCGAAGCCATCTACGGATCCAGCGCCTACACCAATGAGATGGTGCTGCGCGGCCGCGACGGCCGGTCGTTGTCGGTGCGTCTGTCGGTCCAGCCGGTGCGCGACGCGCAGAATCGGCTTTCGCATCTGGTCGTGACGCTCGAGGATCTCTCGCGCGTGCAGCGGCTGCGTGAATCGCTGCGCACCAGCGAGCCGCGCCTGCAACTCGCGATGGATGCCAGCCAGTTGTCGATGTGGGACTGGGACGTCGAGCGCGACCAGGTGAGCTACAACGATCAATGGCGCACATCGCTCGGTATCGAACCTGCCGAACTGCTGCGTCGCGAATCCCTGCCCGATCGATTGCTGCTGCCGGCGGGACAGCCCGCAGTGCTCGAGCAGTTCGAGCAGCACTTTCACGGCGGCAGCGAATACTTCGAATGCGAATATCCGCTGACCGCGCCGTCCGGCGAGACCAAGTGGTTTCTGGCCCGCGCGCAGGTAGTCCAGCGCGATCGCTTCGGCAAGGCACAGCGTGTCGTCGGTGTGCTGCGCGACATCTCGCGGCGCAGGCGCGATCAGCAACTGTCGGCCGGCGTGCAGGAGCGCTGGGAACGCGCCGTGCGCGGTACCTCCGATGGACTCTACGACTGGGATCTGCTGACCGGGCATGTCTGGTATGCATCGCGCTTCCGCGAAATCATCGGTTATGCCGACGCCGCATTTCCCGACACGTTTCAGGCATTGCAGAACGTGCTGCACGCCGATGATCGGACACTGGTGCTGAACGGCATCCGGCAGCACCTGGAAAATCAGGCGCCGCTCGATGTGCGCTGCCGCGTGACGACGGGCGATGGTTCCACGCTGTGGTGTCGCATACGAGGTCAGGCAGAGCGTGACGCAGCCGGACGGCCTCTGCGCCTGGCAGGTTCGATCAGCGATATCAGCGCACAGATCACCGCCGAAGAAGCACTGGTGCGCAGCCAGAACTTCTACGGCACGATTCTCGATTCGCTGCCGCTGTACATCGCCTATCTCGATCGCGATGAGCGGGTGGTCTACGCCAATCAGCAGTTTCAGAAATTCTTCCGCATGCCGCTCGACCGTACGCGCGGTCGTGCGGTAGCAGACGTACTGGGCGGCGTTCGTTACGACGCCGTGGGTCCGAATTTCCGCGAGGCTCTGAACGGTCGCGTCGTGGAGTCGCACGGGCGTTTCCGCGGACCGGATCGCAGCATCGTCGATATCGAAGGCGTCTTTCTGCCGCACGTCGATGCACAGGGGGTCATTCAGGGCTGCTTCGTGGCGGCTCGCGATGTCACCGAGAAACACCAGCTCGAGGCTGAACTGCGCCAGAGTCAGAAGATGGAGGCCATCGGACGACTGACCGGCGGTATCGCGCACGACTTCAACAATCTGCTCGCCGTGATCGTCGGCAACATGCAGCTGCTCGCGCGCGCACTGCGCGAAAGTCCGCGTCTGCTGCGACAGGCCGAGACCGCGATGAAGGCGGCCATGCGCGGCGCCGATCTGACGCGCCGGTTGCTCGCTTTCGCGCGTCAGCAGATTCTGGAACCGCGCGTCGTGGAACTCGAAGCACTCATCGGCGGGATGTACGAACTGTTGCGCCGCTCGCTGACGGGCGAGTTCGAACTGGAGCAGGACCTGCAGCCAGCCACCTGGCCCGTCAAGATCGACCCCAGCCAGCTCGAGAACGCGATTCTGAATCTGGTGATCAATGCGCGCGACGCCATGCCGAACGGCGGCGTCATCACGATCGCCACGCGCAACCAGACAATCGAGAATGCCGAGGAATCAGCAGCGCCGTCGGGCGAAGCGATGCAGGCGGGCGATTACACCGTGCTCGAAGTGCGGGACTGCGGCACCGGCATGTCGCCGGAGGTTCTCAAGCGCGTCTTCGAACCGTTCTTCACCACCAAGGATGTGGGCAAGGGCAGCGGCCTGGGACTGCCCATGGTGTACGGTTTCGTGCGGCAGTCAGGCGGTTACGTGCGCATCGACAGCGTTGTCGGCGTGGGCACGCGCGTGCAGCTGTTTCTGCCACGCGCCGAAGCCATTGCGGAAGTTACGCATCGCGACGCGCTTGCCGCATCGGAGTTGCCGCTGGGACGCGAGACAATCCTCGTCGTTGAGGACAATGCTGAAGTACGCTCGACGGCAGTCGATATTCTGGCAAGTCTGGGTTATCGCGTGCTGGAAGCAGCAAACGGCTATCAGGCGCTCGAACAATTCATGCAACATAAGGAAATCGAGCTGGTGTTTTCGGATGTGATGCTCCCGGGTGGCATGCCGGGCACGGTGCTGGTGGACAAATTGCGTGAACGGCGTCCCGGTTTGAAGGTCCTGATGACGTCGGCCTTCAGTGAAAGTTCGATGATGCGACGTGAGATGCTTGACGGAACGCTCGAGTTGCTCACCAAGCCGTATCAGGTCGAGGACCTGGCGCGAAAGGTGCGGTCCATCCTGGATCAGAACGAGGAGATGAAACGTGTCCCGGTGTGAGCGCAACCTGGTACTGGCCGTCGATGACGAAGTCGATTTCCTCGATCTGATCGTGCAGGTGGGTGAGGGCGTAGGCTGTGACGTCATCACCGCAGACAGCGCCGACGCCTTCCGCGAACAATTGTCCGCCCGCCAGCCGGCATTGATCCTGCTCGATCTGCAGATGCCCGGCATGGATGGCATCGAGGCGCTGCGTTACCTGGGACGTGTCGGTACCGATGCGGGCATCCTCCTCGCAAGCGGCATGGATCAGCGTGTGCTCGTGAGTGCACGCCAGCTCGGCGATCAGCTCGGTCTGAAGATGCTCGGCACGCTGCAGAAGCCCGCCATGATCGAAGACATCGAGGCATTGCTGGTCAAACACGTGCAGCCGGGGCGACGCATCACCATCGAGGATCTGCGTCGTGCCGTCGAAGAGCACGAACTCATCGTCCACTATCAGCCCAAGCTGGTGCGCAGCGGCGGCGACTGGCAGGTGCGCAGCGCCGAAGCGCTGGTGCGCTGGCGTCATCCGCAGCTCGGACTGTTGTTTCCCGGCGAATTCCTGCCGCTCGCGGAGAAGTCCGGTCTCATCATCAACGTGACCGACTTCGTTCTGACCGACGCCATCCGGCAGATCGGCCACTGGCGTCAGCGCGGTCTCGATCTCGGCGCCGCGGTCAATCTCTCGCCACGTCTGGTGCAGGATCTGGAATTCCCCGATCGCCTCGGCCTGCTGCTGCGCGAATTCGATGCCGCCGCCGAACAACTCACGCTCGAAGTCACCGAAGCGGCATCGCTCGATGATCCCGAACTGGTCATGGATATCTTCACCCGCCTGCGCGTGCGTGGTGTGGGCCTGTCGCTCGATGATTTCGGAATCGGTACGTCATCGCTGACGCAGCTCTACAAGATGCCGTTCAGCGAAGTGAAGATCGACCGCCTGCTGATTCGCGAAATTCCCAGCGGCCGCGCGGCCGCAACCGTGGTGCGCGCCATCATCGATCTGGCGCACAACCTCTCACTGACCGCCTGCGCCGAAGGTGTCGAAGCCTCTCCTGTGTTCGAAATGCTCGAACAGGCCGGCTGCGATGCGATCCAGGGCGAATTCATCGCCCCCGCCATGCCCGCCAGCGAAATCGAATCGTTCATCAATGTGTGGAACGGCAGCGATCACACGCTGGTGCCGGTCGTTCGCAAGTAGCGAACGGGCTGCCGGGTGCTGGGCTCTGGGCACTGGCCAGAGCAGATTGGCGGGCTCCATCCTTTCGGTTTCGGGTTTGGCCAGCAGCCCAGCGCCCAGTACCGAGCAGCCCGTGCAATCGCGCTAAATGGCGCGGCGCAATTTGTCTTTCGCCTGCCTCAACAGATGCAGCGGGGCGGTGAGGACGATCCGGGTTCCCTGGCCGGGTTCTTCGAAGGCGATGGTGCCGCCCAGCATGCGTGAGCGGTATTCCATGATCTTCAGGCCCATGCCGGGGCGGCCTTGCGCGAGGCCGGCGGACAGGCCGATTCCATCGTCGGTGATGGACAGTTGCAGTTTGCGACCGCTGGTGCGCAGGTCGATCAGGATGGATTTTGCGCGCGCGTAGCGGGCGGCGTTGGTCGTGGCTTCCTGAGCGATGCGGTACAGATGCGTCGCAGCGCCTTCCTCGAGATCCGGCAGCTTCTGCGTGCCGTTGATGAAGGTGCATTCCAGGCTGTACATGTCGGTGCAGCGTGCCGCGAGATGCTTGAGCGCTTCGGGCAGTCCGCCACGCTCGAGATTCACCGGCGCGAGACCGCGTGCCAGTGAGCGTGTGCTCTGAATGGCGTGGGCCAGCAGATCGCTGATCTTGGTCATCTGCTGGGCGTATTGCTGCTCTTCGCGGGTGAGCTGCATTTCCAGTCCCTTCATCAGCAGCGACAGCCCGGTCAGTTCCTGACCCAGTCCGTCGTGCAGATCGCTGCCGAGCCGGCGCTGTTCGCGGTTGGAGATTTCCAGGATTTCCTGTTCCAGCGCCTTCTGGTTGGTGATCTCGCGGACCGTGCAGACCACACCGACCACGGTGCCGTGATCGCGCAGGGGGACGTGCGTGAACGTGAACCAGCGGACCGAACCGTCCGCGGCAATCCAGGCGCGCTCCTGATCGGTGAGCGGGCGACCGGAACGAATCACATTGGTGGCCTGCGCTTCGATCTCGACGATGGTTTCTTCTTCCCAGACTTCCGAGAGCCGTCGGCCGAGGACCTGTTCGCGTTTCTTGCGCAATGTGTCGAGCAGCGCGCGATTGACGACAGTCAGGCGGCTCTCCGTATCGATGGCATAGATGATTTCCGGAAGGCTGTCGATGAGCGTGCTGAGCAGCAGGCGCTGCTCTTCGAGTGCAACTTCGGCCTGGCGTCGTTCGCGTCGCTCACGCGCCTCGGTCAGCGCGCGCGTAACCACCGTCGGCAGACGCTGCAGACGGTCTTTCAACACGTAGTCGGTGGCGCCGCTCTTCAAGGCCTCGATGGCGCGCTCTTCACCCAGCGAACCGGAGACGAAAATGAAGGGCACATCGGGGCAGTGCTGCAGAACGAGTTTCAGCGCCGCCTGGCCGTCGAAGCCGGGCAGCGTGTAATCGGCGAGCACCAGCTGCGGCGGCGGATCGCCACGCAACGCATCGACGAACGACTCTCTGGACCACACGTGAGTCCATTCCACGTCCATGCTGTTGCGGGCCAGCTCCAGCTGGATCAGTTCTGCGTCGTTGTGGTTGTCCTCGAGCAGGACGAAGCGCAACGCAGCGGCGGATTCCTTTTTCATGCAGCTCCGGAAGACGCCGGTCGGACACGCCCGAAAGATCCGTGGCGAGCATCACAATGAATCGGCACTGGTCGGTAAGCTATCACTGTGTCGCGACTGTGGAAAATGGGGATTGCCGCCGCGAGGCAGCAACGCAGACTGGCGGTGACGGAACCGGGGATGCCGACCTGGCGTCAGGGCAAGGATTCACCAACTTACAACGACAAAAGGCGGAGCTGACATGACGGAACTGGCTCGGGTCGTGATCGTGGACGACCATCCCTTCGTACGGGAAGGACTCAAACAACTGCTGGCCGGACAGCCGGATTTCTCGCTCACCGCCGAAGCGGCGTCGGCCGCCGATGCCAGAAAAGCCATCGAAACCGCGCCACCGGACGTGGCGGTTGTCGATCTGGCGCTCGGCGCAGATGACGGCGTGGATCTGGTCCGCTGGATCCGCGAACACCATCCCGACGTACGCGTTCTGGTGCTGTCGATGCAGGAAGAAGCGCTCTATGCAGAGCGATTGCTGCGTCTGGGCGTCAGCGGTTACGTCATGAAAAACGTGGCCGGGAGCGATTTTCTGGGGGCTCTGCGCAAGGTGGCGCGTGGTCAGAAGCACGTCAGCAATGCCATGGGCGAGCGTCTGCTGAGCCAGGTGGCGCGCGGGCGCGTGCCGGGTTCCGACGAAGACCCGGTCTCGGCGCTCACCGACCGCGAACTCGAGGTGTTCAAGCTCATCGGTGCCGGTGTGAGCACCCGTGAAATTTCCCAGCGTCTGGACCTGTCGATGAAAACCGTGGACGCACATCGCCGCCACATGCGCGAAAAGCTCAATCTGCGCTCCACCAGCGAACTGATCCGCTACGCCACTCAATGGGTGTCGGCGCGAGCCTGATTGTCGCGCTGCAACATTCATTCGGCGGCAGACCAGTGACGCGTCCGCCCTGATTCAAGTCCGCACCGACTGATCTGACCAGCCTGCCGACCAAAGACGGTCGGGCCGCCCCAGACATTAGGGGATTGGCTGATATCCCCTAATGCCTCGGTGCCAGAACATTTCCCTCAGGAAAACTGCGGCCTGATGCGGTCGAATCTGCCGGTACTTCAATGCGGTGGACCACTGCACGGACGGGCTGTGACGACCATCGGACCAGACCGGTCAGGGGGTCTGGGTCGATATTCAATTGCAGCTACAGCCAGTGATCACAGCCTCCATTCCATCGTCGGCCTGCGCAGAGCCGGCCACCGATACCGCCGACAGCCAGTCGACCGAACTTTCCGACAGTCGTCAGGTATTGCAGCAGGTACTGGCCGCGCTGCCGGACATGATCCTGGTCCTCGATCGCAATCTGCGCGTCGTGTTCGCCAGTCGCGGCATGCTCGGCCGCCCGCGCGAGCACATCGAGGGACTGCATATCAGCTCCTTCCTGCCCGACAGACTCGAAGCCGTGGCGCTCAAGGCGATGCAGCAGTCGCTGGCGAGCGGAGATATCGGCGGTTATGCGGGTGACATTGAAGACGAAGACGGGCACACGCGGCACTTCGGCGTGCGTATCAGCCCGATCCGGCAGGGCGAGGCCATCATCGGCCTCGCGCTGAGCGCCGGTGACACCACCGAACGCGTTCTGGCTGAGCGTGCCATCGCCACGCAGTCGCGCATGATCGATTCGATGCTGGAAGGCGTGGCCGTCATCGACGAGCACGGTCTCATCCAGATCACCAATCCGGCCTTTGATGCCATGTTCGGTTACGAGCGTGGTGCCCTGCTCAAGCGCGATATGCGCGCACTCGCGGACTGGCCCTTCCAGCGTGAGGAATTCAACACGGGCGCGTCGAATGAAGTGTCGGCCGCCGTCGAATTCGAAGCCCGCCGGCGCGGCGGTGCGACCTTCTTTGCAGCGGGTGTGCTCTCGGCATTCGACATCGCCGGTCGCAATCACAGCCTGCTGGTGCTTCAGGATGCGAGCGAACGCAAGCAGCTCGAGCGCGCCATTCTCCAGGCGGTGAATCGCGAGCAGTACCGCATCGGCAACGACCTGCACGACGGGTTGGGTCAGGAGCTCACGGGCATTGCACTCATGTTGCGCGGTCTCGCCGGGCGGCTCACCACGGAATATCCGCGGCTGCTGCCGGAGATCGAGGGCATTACGCGACTGGTGAACAACGCCATCGAAAGCACCCGTTCGCTGGCCCGCGGTCTGTCGCCGGTCAATCTCGAGCGTGGCGGCCTGAAGGACGCCCTGGAAGGCCTCGCGATGCACGCGAGCGAACTTTACGGCGTGCCGACCGTCTTTACCCATCGTCTGACAGGCAATCGCACGCTCAATCCGGAACTCGCCAATCACCTGTACCGGATCGCGCAGGAAGCGGTACGCAACGCGGTGCGGCACGGGCAGGCGCGGTCAATACGGCTGCACCTCTCAGTTGTCCGCGCTAAGGTGCGGCTGGCAATTACGGATGACGGAATCGGTATGCCAGCAGATGCCATGGATGCGGCCGGCATGGGTCTGAAAATCATGTGTTACCGCGCACGCATTCTCGGTGGCGACGTCAGCTTCGAGCCGGTTGAACGCGGTGGTACTCGCGTCCTGTGCGAATGCCCCCTGGAGCCGGGCGGCGGCGTGCACGTGCGCCGACTGGCTCATGTGCGGGAACGTGCCGGATGAGATCCGGGTGAATTCGGTCAATCGATTTTTCCAGCGTGGCTGCTGCAACCGAAGGTGGCCGCGCCTTTCAAGGAGTCAATGCAATGAGTCTCGGGCCCAATCTGTTCAAGAGCGTTCACAAACCGCCCGCCGCGTCGAAAGACGCCAAGCGGCGCGTACTGATCGTGGACGATCATCCCATCGTGCGCCAGGGACTGCGGCGGCTGATCGAAGCCGAGGCCGATCTGGAAGTGTGCGGTGAGACCGAAACCGCCCGCGAAGCCAAGTCGATGATCCGCGAACTCGAGCCCGATGCCGTGATCGTCGATGTGTCGCTCAAGCAGGGCGACGGACTGGAACTGGTGAAGGACGCCCGCGCGCACTATCCGTCGCTGCCGCTGCTGGTGCTGTCCATGCACGATGAGGCGATTTATGCCGAGCGCATGCTCTCGGCCGGCGCCAACGGTTACATCATGAAGCAGGCGGCTTCGGATCAGTTCCTGATCGCGTTGCGCCGGGTGCTCGAAGGCGGCATCTACGTCTCCGAAGCGGTCGGCAACAGCATGATCGAGAAGTTCGCCTCCGGCGGCGCCTACATCTCGGCGAATCCGATCGACAGTCTCACCAATCGCGAATTGCAGGTGCTGCACATGATCGGCAAGGGCCTGTCGACGCGGCAGACGGCCGAAGCGCTCAACCTGAGCGTCAAGACCGTGGAGTCCCATCGCCAGCGCATCAAACGCAAACTCTCCCTGCGGACTTCGGCCCAGCTTATGCAATATGCCGTGAACTGGTACGCAGGCAGGGAGCCCGGGCCGAAGGCATGATCTGGAGCTGACGTCTCCAGGGCCCCAGGACTGCGGTGAACCTCCTGCTCCATCTGCTTCAGCCGGCTGCCATCGCAGGAATCACCGCGGGCATTCTGCTCGCGGCTATTCCGGCCGTCCTGCTGTGGCGGCAACGCCGGCGCACGCAGTCGCTTCAGGATGATCTCGCCCTGCTGCGGCGCAGTCACGGTCGCTATCAGGCCATTGTCGAGGCGTCCGGCGAGGGCGTGCTCGAACTCGACGGCAGCTCCCGGGTCCGCTACGTCAATCCGGCCGCCGCGCGCATGCTCGGGTACGAGCCGGACGAACTGCTCGGACTCGACTACAAGGTGCTGCTGACCGATGCGCCTACCGGCGCGGTTCGCAGAAGCAGCCAGACCGTCGATCTCGCCCGTGGCGCCGGCGGCATGCTGCGCCGCAAGGATGGCAAGCGTCGCCCGGTGGAATACCGCTTTGCAGGCGCCCCGCAGGGCACACCGGCGGGCACTGTCGTGGTCACGTTCCGTGACGTATCTGAACGCATCCGCCTCGATGCGCTGCTGAGCGACATGCAGGCGACGGCACGCGTGGGCGGCTGGGAACTGGACCTCGCGCGCAACAAGCTCTACTGGACCGACGCCGTCTACGACATCTACGGCCTGCCCACCGATACGCCGCTCGATCTCGGCGTGTCGCATTCCTTTTATTCACCGCCCGATCGCGAAGTCATGCAGCACGCGCTCGCGCAGGCGGCCGAAACCGGCAAGAGCGCGGCCTTGCAGTTGCCGCTCACCAATGCCCAGGGCAGGCACATCTGGGTGCGCATCCTGATCAAGGCCGACAAGCGCGGCGATGGTTCGGTGCGGCTGCACGGCACGATTCAGGACATCACCGACCGCGTCATTGCCGAACGGCAGGTGCTTGCCACCCGCGACTTCTACGAGCTCACGCTCGATGCCATGCCCACCATGGTCATGTACGTGAATGCGGACCACATCGTCACGTACGTCAACAAGGCGGTCGAAGAGGTGTCGGGCCTGCAGCGCGATCAATGCATCGGCAGCCGGGTGTGCAGCATCTTCAGTCCCGAGGAGTACGCGCTGTTCGACGAACACGTTCAGGCGGCGCTGCGCGGCGAGGTACGCACTTTCAAGCACAGCACGAATCGCGACGGCCGTGTGCGCGACTGGCAGAACCATCTGGTGCCGCAGTTCGCCGATGAAACTCGGGAAGAAGTGCGCGGCTTCTTTTCCATCTCCTACGATCTCACCGAGATCAAACGTCTCGAGGCGCGGCTGCTGCAGGCGCAGAAGATGGAAGCAATCGGCCAGCTCACCGGCGGCATCGCACACGATTTCAACAATCTGCTGGGCGTGGTGCTGGGCAATCTCCAGCTCCTCGAGCGCAGCATCGACGACAACCCGTCGCTGGCCCGCAAGGTTCACACCGCCATGCGTGCGGCCATGCGCGGTGCCGATCTGACGCGCCGACTGCTGGCGCTCGCACGTCGGCAGATTCTCGATCCCAACGTGGTGGATCTGAATCGGCAGCTCTCGAGCCTTGCGGATCTGTTGCAGCGTACGCTCGGTGACTCGATCGAGGTGCGCATGGTGCAGGCACACGACCTGTGGCACACGCGCGTCGACGCCGGCCAGTTCGAAAATGCCATCCTGAATCTTGCGATCAATGCGCGCGATGCGATGAGTCAGGGCGGACGCCTCACGGTGCAGACGCGAAACATGGATGTCGATGCCGAATTCGCCGCCGCGCATCCGCAGATCGAGCCGGGCGAATATGTCAGCGTCAGTGTGTCGGACAACGGTGTCGGTATTCCGCCCGAAGTGCTGGCTCGCGTCTTCGAGCCGTTCTTCACCACCAAGGAATCCGGCAAGGGCAGCGGCCTCGGCCTTGCGATGGTACGCAGCTTCGCCGAGCAGTCCGGCGGCATCGCGACCATCAACAGTGACGTGGGTACCGGCACGACAGTGCAGATCCTGCTGCCGCGCAGTCGCGAGGAACAATCGGTACGCGAAGACACGATCGTCACCCGCTATGTGCCGAACGGCAGCGGCGAGACCATTCTCGTCGTCGAAGACGACGCCGATCTGCGCGAGACGGTGGTCACGGCGCTCACTCAGTTCGGCTACCGGGCGCTGTCCGCGGCGAATGCCGATCGCGCCCTGCTCATTCTGGCGAGTGCCGAGCCCATCGATCTGCTGTTTACCGATGTGATGATGCCCGGCGGCACGCTGGGCCCCGAACTTGCGCGTCGCGCACGCGAGCTGCGGCCCAATCTCGACGTGCTGTTCACGACGGGCTATGCCGAAAGCAATGTGCTGGGAGGCGCTGGCGGTATCCCGCCAGGCGATGTGATTCAGAAGCCGTACCGCAACGAAGAACTGGCCATGCGCGTACGACACGTGCTCGACAGGGAGATCCGGGTTGCCTGAACTAGCCAACAAACTACTGGTCATCGACGATCAGGCAGACTTGTGTGAATTCATTTCCGAAGCCGCGATCACCATGGGTTTTGAAGCCTGTGCCGTGACCGAGCCGGATGCGTTTCGTCGCGCAGTGCAGGAGTTTCAGCCGACAGTCGTCGTGCTCGATCTGCAGATGCCGGGCGCCGATGGCATCGAACTGCTGCGTTACCTTGGCGAGCGCGGCAGCAAGGCGCACGTGCTGGTCGCCAGCGGCATGGATCAACGCGTACTCGCGACCGCGCAGCAGATCGGACGTTCGCAGGGGCTGAACATGCTCGGCGCGCTGCAGAAACCCATCATGCTGCACGATCTCGAAGCGACGCTGCGTCGTTGTCTGCGCAGCGATGCGCCGATCACACCGGCCGCGCTCGATGCCGCCATCGAACAGGGCCAGATCTCCGTCCACTATCAGCCGAAAGCCACGCGCGTGCGGCCGGGTTGCTGGATCGTCGAAGGCGTCGAAGCACTGGCGCGCTGGGAGCACGCGACCCTCGGTTCGATTTCGCCGGTGCGTTTCATTCCGGTCGCTGAAAAGAATGCCTTGATCCGCCGCCTCACCGAGCAGGTGCTGGAAAAGGCATTGCACCAGTGCCGGCAGTGGGACGCCGCCGGTCTGTCGCTGTCGGTCGCAATCAATCTGTC
>DASTRD010000214.1:0-16896 GCA_035761425.1 Povalibacter sp. | reverse complement strand
CCCCAGCCCGGCCCGGACCCAAGTTCAACGGTGTTAAACGGCGTTAATTGCGCGTGGTTTGCAGCTCACGCGGCGCGGATTGGAAAGATCAGCCGGGCATCGCGCTTGCAACAGATGCGAATGCAGTTATTCTTCGACGGGTCGCTGGTCGGCAGCGTGGACCCTTCGCCTTGAGCATCCTGCGCACAGCACGCTCCGACCTGCACGAATCCTGCAGGCTCCATCTCGTGCACCAATTCGCTTCAGCTTCGCCGCGTGCCTGCACTCCGACCCGGAGTCTCCGTCAGTGACTGAGGCAGAAGCCGGCACCGTCAGCTTCGGCCCTTTCCGTCTCTTTCCTGCGTCGCGCACGCTGGAAAAGGACGGCGTGCGGCTGGTGCTGGGCGACCGGGCGCTCGACATCCTCATGGTGCTGATCGAGCATGCCGGCTCAGTAGTCAGTCACAAGACCCTGATCGCGCGCGTATGGCGCGGACTGGTCGTCGAGCAGGGCAATCTGCGGGTACACATCGCCGGGTTGCGCAAGGCGCTCGGCCCTGCGGAGCGCTATATCGCCAACGTGCCGGGACAAGGCTACTGCTTCGTTGCGCCGATCGCGCGGGAAACCTCCGCTGCATTACCTGCACCGTCTGCCGAATTTCCGGATGCAATACGCAAGCGGCTCGTATTGCCGCCGCAACTTGCGCGGATGCTGGGTCGCGATGAGATCGTGCGCTCCATTGCGGCCGATCTGATCGCCGAACGCTTTGTCACCGTCATCGGCTCAGGCGGCATCGGCAAAACGACGGTTGCCATCGCGGTCGCTCATGCGATGCGCGAAGAATTCGGCGAGTCGGTGTGCTTTGTCGACCTGGGCGCCGTGGTCGATGCCAGACTGGTACCGGATACCATTGCATCGAGCCTGGGGCTGGCAGCTCAGACCGCCGACGTGCTCCCGACCCTGCTCGAATACCTGCGGACGCTGCGCATCCTGCTCGTGCTCGATAACTGCGAACACGTGATCGACATCGTCGCCACGCTGGCCGAAACGATCTTCAGAAGTGCCGCCGGCGTTCACATGCTGGCGACCAGTCGCGAAGCGATGCGCGTCGAAGGCGAACACGTTTACTGGCTGCCTGCACTGGCCAGCCCTTCGCCGCAGTCCTCGTTGAAGGCCGCTGACGTTCGCACGTTCCCGGCCGTGGAGCTGTTCATGGAGCGCGCCGCTGCCAGCGGCGGTCACATCGAACTGAACGACGACAATGCGCCGGTGATTGCCGGCATCTGCGGTCGCCTGGAGGGCATCGCTCTCGCCATCGAGCTGGCCGCAGGACGAGTCGGCAGCCATGGTCTTGCAGCCACGGCAGATCTGCTCAATCGGAATCTCGGGCTCGACTGGCACGGCCGGCGGACCGCACTGCCGCGACATCAGACCCTGCGGGCACTGCTGGACTGGAGCTACGGTCTGCTGTCCGTGGACGAACAGACTTCATTGCGACGTCTTGCGGCGCTGGTCGGTGAGTTCACGCTCGAGGCCGCCGCTGCGGTCGCCGACGTCGTCGCTGCGAACGCGCTCGATGTTCTCGATGCGCTGGTTGCGAAATCGCTGGTGGCAGCGCGCGCAGGTCAGGATGGATCAGTGCGTTATCGATTGCTCGAGACGACGCGACTGCATGCGCTGGAGCAACTGCAGGCCAGCGGCGAGGCCGACGGCACTTCGCAGCGTCATGCGCGCCATTTCCTGATGCTGCTCGATTCGCGTCACGGCGGACAGATCGATCTCGAATACACCGGGCGCGCCCATTCGCTCAGAGAGCATCTCGGCAACGTGCGAGCCGCGCTCGAATGGTGTTTCTCCCGGCAGCCGCCCGCATTCGATGCAACGCTGCCGGTCGAGCTCGCTGCTGCAGCCACGCCGGTGTTCTTCGAACTGTCATTGCTCAGCGAAGCGTACAAGTGGAGTGCTGCCGCGCTGGCAATGCTCGATGAGCGGCTGCGTGGCAGTCGGCGCGAGCTGCTGCTCATGAGCACCTGGGCCATCTCCTCGATGTGGATGCGCGGCAACAGTGACGATGTGCTGGGCGCAATTGCGCGCGGCCTCGAGCTCGCCCGGCCCCTCAACGAGCCGGCCCAGCGTCTGCGCATGCTGGCAACCCGACACGTCTTTCTGATTCGCGTCGCCGATTTTCGCGGTGCGCTCAGTGCGGCCGAGCAGTGGAATGCGGAGGCGCAACAGTCGGGCGACATCACCTGTCTTGCGATTGCCGATCTGATGCAGGGCGTCGCTCATCATTTCCGCGGCGATCAGGCGACAGCGAAGCGCTATCTCGAAGCAGGATTCGTGCGAGCTGGCGCCCGCAATCTTCAGTTGTGCGGTGTCGATCACCGCGTGCGTGCCCTGATCACGCTGGCGCGTGTTCACTGGCTGAGCGGCGACCCGGAGCAGGGCATTTCCACGGCACGTCTGGCGATCGACGCCGCGATGCGTTCCGGCAAACCGCTCGACACCTGTTTTGCTCTGCTGTTCACTGCCCCGGTGTATCTGTGGTGTGGCTACTGGGAGGCCGCACAGGAAATCATCGATCAGCTCAATCGCCACACGCACTGGCATCTGCTGAAACCCTTTCACCCCGTTGCCACTGCGATGCAGGGCGCACTGTTGATCGGGCGCGGACAGACGCAGGACGGTACGCATCTGCTGCTCGAAATCTCTCAGATGCTGCGTGAGGAACGTCAGAACGTGGTCGGCAGCTTCCTCGCGTGCTGGGCGGCCGACGGCCTCGTGGCGGCAGGACGGGCGGAAGAAGCCGCCGTGATCATCCGCAGGGCACGACGCGATGCCGTGCATGCCGGCGAAGCGGTCCATCTGCCGGAACTGCTGCGCATCGAGGCCGAAGCGCTGCTGGCGATGTCACAGACCCATGCGCCGCGCGCCATGCGGATGCTCAAGCGCGCCTGTCGCATCGCTCACCGTCAGAGCGCATTGTCGTGGGAACTGCGATCGGCGACGTCACTGGCACGCCTTCAGATCAACCTTTCCATGCACGCAGTGGCACGCGAGCAGCTCGCCGGAACCTTCAGCCGCTTCAGCGCAGGCTTCGCGACACTCGATCTCGTGACAGCGCGAGAGATGCTCGACAGCATTGCAGCCACGTCAGCCACCATCGCTTCGGCGGACTCCACCATCGGCCTGCGCCCGCGTCCTGATGGCTCCCATGCTGCTGACACCCGTGTCGAATAGACGCGTGGTGTGCGCATGCAAAGCAATCGCGACATCTGCCGGGCTCACGCCCTGGCCTCCTCTTGCAACACTGCGGCGATGAGCGTTCCGACCCGTCTGGTGCTGGACACGAACATCGTTCTGGATTGCCTGGTGTTCTGCGATCCGGCCATGGCCGCATTGATTGCCGCGCTCGAGGCGCGGGCAGTACAGGCACTCGTGCATGCTCAGTCGCTGGATGAATTGCAGCGCGTGCTCGCCTATCCGCAGTGCCGGCTCGATGTCGATGCCCGGCTCAGCGTGCTGCAGCGCTACATTGCCCTGGCAACGGTGGCCGACATGCCCGCCGGCTTCGATCGCAACTCACTACTGCTGCCACCCGGCTTCCCGCACTGCCGTGACCAGGACGATCAGCCTTTTCTGGCACTGGCCTACCATGCCGGCGCGGACGCACTCGTCACCCGCGACAAGGCATTGTTGAAACTGCGCAGAAGAGCGCGCAGATTCAACGTCACCCTGCTGACGCCGGCGGAACTGGAACTGTCCGCCTGAGACAGCGGAGATCATTTCGCTCCGGTCTGCCGCTGTGGCTGGGCGATTGCCATGATGTGTTCGCAAATTGGATATAGACGCCCCGCGCAGACGTGCGTGTAGTCCGCGTGCCTGCTCACACTCACCTGGACAGCTTCCATGAACACCAGCGCTGCAACCGTCCCTGCGACCTTCGGCAATCCCGCTCTGCGCGGCGTCCTGCTCGGCGGATTCTGCGCCGGACTGGCCGATTTTCTGTATCCCACCATCGCCACAGTGATGGCCGGCGGCCCCTGGACGCGCCCATGGAAAGGTGTGGCGAGCGGTCTGTTCGGCATCGCCGCCCATCAGGGAGGCATGGGCATGGTCGTCCTCGGCATCGCCCTGCACTTCTTCATCTGCATCGTGGCCGCCACGCTGCTGTATCTGATCGCGAGCCGTCTCACGTGGTTGCCGCGGCACTGGTTCGTGCTGGGCATCCTCTACGGCATTGCCTTCCTGGCAGTGATGAACTACGTGATCCTGCCACTGTCAGCCATCGGACACGGCATCTATCCGCTGAACACCATTCATGTCTCGGCGTTCACGCACATCCTCGTGGTCGGCTGGCCCACCGCGTTCTTCGTGTCTCGGGCGCTGCGCCAGACGGCGGGTGGGAACCTGTAGCGCGGTCGATCGCGGAGTCGGAGTATCCGAAGCGGATTACTGCAAAAGAAACAACAAGAGAACTCCTTGCGCGCGGTCGGCATGAGGAGGCGAACTCCATCCCCCTGCCGGACCCATTCATTTTCCCTATCCTTTTGCGGTAATCCGGCTTCCGCTTCTTCCCGTCACCCGATCGCGCGCTGCGCAATCGGCCGCATCACGGCGTAGCCTTCCGCGGTCGGGTGCACTTCGTCCTTCGCGAGATCGAGCTTCATGTTGCCGGTTGCGTCGGTAAGCGCTGCGGCGTAGTCGGCGTACGTCGCGCCGATCTCTTTCGCGTAGCTGCGCATCCAGTCGTTCAGTGCCAGGGCGGCTTCCTTGGGCTGCACACCGGCGTGCCACCAGTACTTCGATGCCGGCGGCACCGAACCCAGCACGATGCGGATGCCGTGGGCACGGGCGATTTCGCACATGGCCATGATGTTGTTGTGCGAATCCTCCGCCGTCATGGGCCCGGTGTTGCCGGCGATGTCGTTGGTGCCGGCCATGATGTGCACCACCCGCGGCTTCAGTGCGATTACATCAGCATGCATGCGCACCAGCAGTTGAGGTGTGGTCTGCGCGCTGATGCCGCGCCCGACGATCCCGTTGGTGAAAAACGAGGGGTCGGTTCTCGCCCAGCCTTCGGTGATGGAGTCGCCGAGAAATACTGCGTCGACCTTCTCACCGCTCGCGAGCAGCTTGGCATTGTCCTCGCGATACCTGCCGAGCCATGCCCAGTCCGTCAGCAGCAGCGGGGGCTGCAGTGCAGGCGCTGTATTCGGCTGGGGACCGCACCCTTCGATGGCCAGAGCGACTTGCGGCAACGCGACTGCGGCGCCCACAGAGGCGGCAATCAACGAACGTCGGGTGAGTGATTTCATTGTGATTCTCCGGCTTCAGAGTGCTTTCAACGGACCATCGAGGCGACACCTTGCGCAGCCTCCAGCGTCGCCTGCGACGCAGAGAATACCCAATCCGGGCCGGGCACAGCAGCGCCATGCAATGTTGCTGGCGTTCAAAGGCCACCAAATTCCATCAAGAACGCACCGGACCGGCTTGCCAGCATGCCCGTCATGGCGCTTTCAGGAATCGCAGACATGAAAATCACTGTCCTCGGCGGTCACGGCCTGGTGGGCGCAAGACTCGTCAGCACGCTCAGGCATCGCGGACACGAAGTCATCGCGGCATCCCGGCGCTCGGGCGTCGACGCACTCACCGGCGAGGGCCTGGCCAATGCAGTCGCCGGCGCGCACGTGGTTGTCAACGTCATGAACTCGCCTTCGTTCGACGGCGATGCGGTGATGGACTTCTTCCGCACTTCCAGCCGCAACCTGCACGCGGCAGAAGTCGCCGCGCACGTGCGTCACCACATAGCGCTGTCCATCGTCGGCACGGACAGGTTGCAACACGGCAATTACTTTCGCGCCAAGGCGCTCCAGGAAGAACTCATTCAGGCCTCACCGGTACCGCACACGATCCTGCGCTCGACGCAATTCTTCGAATTCCTGCCGCGCATCGCCGAGCCCGGTGACGCCGGCCGTGCCATGCGAGTGCCGCCGGTTCTGACGCAACCCATCGCCGTGCAGGAAGTGGCCGCGGCACTCGCGGACCTCACGACGCAGGCGCCGCGCAACGGCATGCTCGAACATGCCGGACCGGAGTGCTTTCAACTCGATGAGCTGGTGCGTCGGGTGCTGCACGCCAATCAGGATTCACGCGAGGTGATCGCAGATGTCCATGCCCGATACTTCGGCGCGACGCTCGAGCGGGATACTCTGCTTCCCGATGAAGGCGCCATTGTGGGTGTTTCGCGCTTCAGCGATTGGCTGAGTCAGTCCATCGAACTGGGGTTGTTTCATCTTCCCCTGTCCGGCGGCATTACTCCCGCGCGCCAATCGGCGCTGAGCACATGAGCGTCGGCACACGCCCTTGCGGCCACTCATCCTCCCTGCCCGCCCTCGCCACGAAGAAGACAGGTGTCAGATCGTCGAGGGGCTGTTGCGGAAGTGCGCATTTTCCACCTGTTCATGCGCAGAACCCATGGATCGCACCGCGCCGTCGGGTGCCGCACAGTCACACGCCGATGCGATCGGCGGGCGCCCGATGATCGAAAGCAGACAACTCATGGAACCGCATCACGAACCAGCCCGCATCGAACTGCTCGCATGCGTTGCACACGAATTGCGCAATCCGCTTCAGGCGATTCAATCCGCCGTCCGGGTCCTGGGTGCCCGCAGCCCGAACGACTCCCTGCACCAGGAGGCACGTGCCCTGATCGACAGCCAGGTGCTGCGCATCGCGCGCCTGTCCGACGATCTGCTCGCCGCCAGCCGGCTGACGCTAGGCAGGCTCGAGCTGCGCAGAGAACGTGTCGACCTGCGTAATGTCGTCAATGCGGCGGCCGATGCCTGTCGGACGCAACTTGCAGCGAGCCGGCAGCGGCTGGTTGTGCTCGCTCCGCTCGACGCCGTCGACATGCACGTGGATCCATTGCGTATCACGCAGGTCCTCACCAACCTGCTGGACAACGCCGCCAAGTACAGCGAGCCCGACGGCATGATCGTCCTCAGCATCGAGAAATCGCGCACGGAGGTCGCCATTCACGTGCTCGATCAGGGCATGGGCATCGCCGCTGATTTCCTGCCGCACGTGTTCGACCTGTTCTCGCAGTCTGAGGGCGCCCGTGCCCGTTCCTGTCACGGGCTTGGCATCGGCCTGCATCTGGTGCGTCGCATCGTTGAACTGCACGCGGGTACGGTGTGCGCATTCAGCCCCGGACCGGGACTTGGCAGCACGTTCACGGTGCGTCTGCCGCTGAGCGCCTGAGCGCGGCTACGACGCGGCACGCATCCCATCCAAATCGCCGCATGGTTTTCCAAGAATTCCGCGCCGCCGGCGCCGACCATCCTCACGCAAGCCGTACGTTGCTTGCGGTTTCCAATACAGGAGCAGGACATGAAAATCGTCGTCATTGGTGGCACGGGCCTCATCGGGTCCCGACTGGTCGGCATACTGCGCGAGCGCGGTCATGAGGTTCTTGCAGCATCGCCTGCTTCCGGTGTGAACACGATCACCGGCGAAGGACTGGATGAGGCACTCAGAGGCGCGCAGGTCGTCGTCGACGTGGCGAATTCACCGTCTTTCGCCGATGACGCCGTCAGGGAATTCTTCGAAACCTCCGGCACGAACCTGCTCGCGGCTGAAGCCCGCAACGGCGTCCGGCACCACGTCGCACTGTCGATCGTCGGCACGGACCGGTTGCCGGACAGCGGCTACCTGCGCGCCAAGGTGATTCAGGAAAACCTGATCAGGAAGTCAGGCATTCCGTATTCCATCCTGCGCTCCACGCAATTCTTCGAGTTCACAGGTCGCATCGCACAATCGGCCGGCGACGGCGCCGAGGTGCGGATTCCGAGCGCACTCTTCCAGCCCATTCTCTCCGCAGACGTCGTTGCGGTGCTGGCTGACGTTGCCCTGGGCGATCCATTGAACGGCATCGTCGAAGTGGGTGGACCCGAACGCTTCCGCATGAGCGACCTGGTGGAGCGTGTGCTGCGCGCGAACGCAGATGCACGCAAGGTGATCGCAGATCCGCATGCGCTCTACTTCGGTACGCAGATCGACGACAGCAGTCTGGTTGCAGGACCGGCGGCACGCATCGGCGCCACACGCTTCGAGGATTGGCTTGTCGAGTCCATGTCGCAACGCCCGGCGGAGCGCTCACCGGCGCGCGCAGCCGCGCATTGATATGGAAATGTCGCGCCGTTGCCATGCGCGGCGGCGCGACCGGTCCGAAGGTGCGGAGACAGCAATGAAACTCTATTACTTCGCCGGCGCCTGCTCGCTTGCCGATCACATCGTGCTGGAGTGGATCGGCCGGCCTTACGAGGCACAAAGGACGACCCATGCGTTGACGAAGTCGCCTGAGTACCTGGCGCTGAATCCCAATGGCGCAGTGCCGGTACTCACCGATGGCGATTTCGTACTGACCCAGAATGCAGCAGTTCTGTTCTATCTTGCGGATCGCAATCCCTTTGCGGGACTGCTCGGCGATGGTTCGCCGCGGCAACGCGCTGACATTCTGCGATGGCTGTGTTTTCTCAACTCCGACGTTCATCCGGCCTTCAAGCCGATCTTCAGGCCGGCCGCCTTTCATCCGGACGAATCGATGGCAAGCGTGATCAAGGACACCGCGCGGCAGAACATTCGTCGCTACCTCGATGTGCTGGAACGACAGCTGGACGGCCGTGACTGGCTGGTCGATCGGCGATCGATCGCCGATCCCTATCTCTTCGTCCTGCTGCGCTGGGCAGTCCGCTTTCAGGTCGACACGCTCGGCCTGACTCACCTTGCCGCCTTTCTCGCGCGCATGTACGCGAACCCGGGGGTACGCGCGGCACTCATCGCTGAGGAAGACAGCATCGACGTTGAGACCCGGATGCTGACGTGAGTGTCCTGGTGAAGGAGACTTCCGGTCCGCAAACAAGCGTGCGGCGCCTCCGCTTCTGGCTGGGCCTGGCTGCCGTGTTGGCAACGATGGCCGCGCCAGCAGGCGCTGCAACCATCGGTGTGGCGGCCGGCAGCGGCGATGGTGTCAGCAGCGTTGCTGCGACACTTCGGAGTCACGACCTCTGGCGACGCGAGGGCGGTTCCCGCGCTGCTTGCGCGCTCGCAGCCGAGTGGGGTCTGAGTTACTGGAAGGCTGAAGATCCTGGTCGCTTCGCCACTTCCATCGTCGACGGCAGCGTGACATCGGTTCTCACAGTCGCTTTCACAGCGCCACGCAATCTGCTCGGTTACATCGAAGCGGGGTTCGGCATTCATCTGTTGTCCCGCGAGCGCATCGATCCGGATCGCGAGCTCGGCATGAACTTTCAGTTTGGCGAGTTCATCGGCGGCGGCGTGCGTTTCGGCGAAGCGCGGCAATATTCCGTCGGCGCGCGAATTCAGCACGTATCGAACGGCGGCCTCGCCTCGCAGAATGACGGCATCACGTTTGTGCAGCTCGTGCTCAGCCGGCGCTGGTGACTCACGCTGCGCGACTGACAATCCGGTCTGCGACATCGATCCCGCTTTGCAGTGCGCCGCCCACTGACGCCGACTCTTCTGCGTCGCACGCCTCCCCCGCAAAATACAAGGTGTCGAGGATGGGTCGTGCGAGTTGCACGTGCGCATTTTCTCCACCGACGCGGACATGACTGTAGGCGCCCGCGCTGAACGGGTCGGCCTGCCAGTCGTGCCAGTGGAATGACTGCAGCAGTTTCCGAAACGGCACTTGCGACCCGAACAGGCTGCGCAGATCGCACAGCGCGGCATGGAGCAGTGCTTGTGCATTCTGCCCTTGCAGCTGCACGGCAGCGGACCCAGCAGCCCATGCCACCAGGCGTGCATTTCTGACGGGCAGGCTGGTCCACCAGGTGGGAAATGCCGTGCTGGATGCGAGAAAAAATGCAGCGTTGCGAAAGCGCCCACGATGCAGCGATTCCCAGAACGGTTCCCGAAACTGCAGCAGCAGTTTGATCACAGGCCCCATGGCCATTGCTGCCAGTGCACTGCGCTTGCGGCTGAGGGCGGGTTCGAAGCGGATCGCTGCACCCTGCAGCACACTCAATGGCACGGTCACAATGACGCGGCGTGCCTGAAATTTTGCGAGGCCGGTGTCGGTCGCAGCCGTGATGTCGACCCGACCCCGTCGCCAGCGAACCTCGGTCACGACATGTCGCAGCCGAAGTTCGCAGCCCGGCGTACGCAGACCAGCCGCCAGATGCTGCATCAATGCACCGTAGCCACCGACCGGACGGAACGTCGGCGCATCTGCGGCGCTGCTGCCACTCCATTCCTTCAGGATGTCGCGAGCACTGACATGATCCAGATCGGCGGCATCGAAACCCGTCACCAGTTGCCGCGCAAGATCCGACACCGTCGCACCGAGCATTCGGCGATGTCGCCCCAGAAATTCGCCGAACGCGAGATCCCGCTGCGGTGAGCGAAGACGACCCAGCCGCTGCCTCATGCGCTGGAACACAGCATCGGCGGGTTCGAGTTTGCCGTTGCGCATCATCCAGCGAATCTGCGGTGCATCCATGATCTCGCATCCCGCCATCCGCAGCTGGCTGAGCGTCGCAGGCGATTCACCATGGATGAACTCCGCGCCCAGTTCCAGTACACCGCCATCGTGACCCTGCAGCGTCAGTACGCGGCCACCGATGCGATCGCGCGCCTCCAGCACACACACCGTGCCCGCGATCTTCTGCGTCAGCGTCGCGGCTGCGGCAAGTCCCGCTGCGCCGGCGCCGATGACGATCGTGTCGAAGGATTCACCCGGCATGAGCCTGATCGAGCCGGCTGCCCTGACCTGAACTGCGAACAGCAGGCGCCTGCATTCGGGTCACCTATGCGGGATGGATGATGCGCATCTGCGGTACGTTGTCGTCATAAAACGCGACACGCCCTTTGAGTGCCGCATGTTCCTCGTAAGGATCTTCGTAGGTCCATGCAGCGTCGGGAATCTTCCGATCCCGCAGCGCGAGATTGAAATAGCTGGCCGTGCCTTTGAAGGGACAATACGTCGTCGTGTTCGACGGCTCGAGACGAGTCATGTCCACATGTTCACGGGAAAAGTAGTAGCGCGCGGGGTGGCCATCCTCATCGACCCTGAGCACACGCGTTGCATCCGCGACGGTTTGTGCGTCGACGGTCACCTGAACCCGCTCATCGAGGAAGCGCTCGCTGACCTTGTGACCGGGATGTTGCTGATGTCCGGGAGAATGCGGCATGGGAACCTCCACAGCATTCGATGGGTTCGTACAGCACGCCCACGGCGAACCGAAGGTTCCGTCATCGTGCAGTGGCCCGATTGCCCATAGTCGAGAAACGCCCAATGGTCGAACTCAATCACACCGCTGCCTACATCCGCAAAGCATCCGTGGTTTCCGTGCCGCCGGATGAACTGGAGACGCGGCTGGATGCGGAAATCCTCACCCTGCTTGCCAGCGCGCATACCGTCGAGTCCCTGAGTCGCAAGGTGGGACATCGACGCGAAAATGAATCGGAATTGCTGGGTCGCGATATCGCGGCTTCCATGCATCGGCTGCTGGAAGCCGAACTGATCGAGCTGTCGCCCGACAGCTGAGGACCCTCCACCAGCGGCGGTCTGTGCCGCGCAGGCACAGATGGGCAATGGCAGCGCCCTTCCACCAAGTACAACGCTGCGCGTGCGCGTGGACTGCTAAGCTTCGGTCACAAACAACGAACCGTCGCAGCGGCACAGCCAGCGGTCACCCCGCGCATGCTCTACAACGCCTTCATTTCATACAGTCATGCGGCGGATGACCGGCTGGCACCGGCATTGCAGAGCGGCCTGCATCGGTTCGCGCGGCCGTGGTACAAGCTGCGTGCGCTGCACGTCTTTCGCGACAAGACCAACCTCACGGTCAATCCACATTTGTGGAGCGACATCACGCGAGCGCTCGATCAGTCCGAGTGGTTCATTCTGCTGGCCTCACCACAGGCAGCCGCCTCGAAGTGGGTCGCGCGGGAAGTCGACTACTGGCTGAGCCGTCGACCGGCCGGCCGCCTGCTCATGGTCCTGACGGAAGGTGCCCTGCAATGGGATGCCACCGGGCAGGTATTCGATTCACGTCTGTCTACCGCCGCACCGGCACGTCTGCTCACGGCATTTGCCGAAGAGCCGCTGTATCTCGACCTCACCTGGGCGCGCAACGAACACGAGCTGTCGCTGAATCATCCCCGTTTTCGCGATGCCATCGCTGATATCGCGGCGGCCTTGAGCGGCCAGCCCAAGGACGAGCTCATCGGGGAAGATGTGCGTCAGCACCGTCGCACGCGTCGCATCGCCTGGTCCGCCGCCGCGGCACTCGGCGTACTCACACTGGCGGCCAGCATTGCTTCGGTGATCGCTGTCCGGCAACGCGACGAAGCCGTGCGGCAGAATCGGATCGCACAGGCGCGCGAACTGGCCGCCCGATCATCGGCAATCCTCGCGCAATCTCCCGATCAACTGCCGCTGGCCGCGCTGCTGGCAGTGGAGTCCACGCATCTCGCGTCGACCACACAGGGCAACCTGTCGCTGCGAGCGGCATTGTCGCTGCTGCCGCGGATCGTCAACGCCTATCCGTATACCGGCGATGCAGGCCGCGTGCGCGCATTGGCGTTCAACCCGCAAGGCCGGCAGCTCGCGGTTGCCCGCGATGACGGTACCGTCGATGTGCTGACACTCGACGGCGATACGACAACATCTCTTCAGCACGACGCGACTGGCGGTGTAGTCACCGAGTTGCCTGGCGGCGGCGTACGGTGGCGTGCGCCAGGCTTCGGATCGGAAGTCACATCGGTCGTCTTCAGTCCCGACGGCCGACTGATCGCAAGCGGCGACAACGACGGGACCGCTCGTCTGTGGGATGCGGCCACCGGGAAGGAATTGCGCAAGTTCACGCACGATGGGGGCGTCAGCGCGGTGGCCTTCGATCCTTCCGCTGCACTGGTTGCGACCGGCGGCAAGGACGGCATCGCAGGCGTCTGGTCCGTTGCAGGCGATGAGGCGTTGTTCCGCATTCAACACGCAGAGGAAGTCCGCGACATTGCCTTCAGTCCGGACGGGACGCTGCTCGCGGCCATCAGTACCGATGGCGTCATCACGCTGACTGACGTACGAACCCACGCCGAACGACATCGTTGGGCCTTTGGCGAAGCAGGACTGGCATTGCAGTTCAGTCCGGACGGTACCCGGCTGGCCACAGCGAGCGGCGAAGACGCAGCCGTGTGGGATGTCCGGACCGGACGATCGCTGTTCCATGGAACACATCTGAATCTGTCGGAACGTGGCGGCGGCCTGAACTGGATAGACGCTGTGGCATTCAGTCCGGACGGCCGGTGGCTGGCGACAGCCGGCCGCGATGCGACCGCACGCGTGTGGGACATCGATAGCGGACAGGAAGCAGTCCGCCTGCAACACGAAGCGCCGGTCAGCGCCGTCAGTTACAGTGCCGATGGGATGCAACTCTCGACTGCCTCCGCCGACGGAACCTCGCGTCTGTGGGACATCGCCTCGGGACATGAGCGCCTGCGCGCCGCTCAACCTGCCGGCGCAGAAGTCGTGCAGTTCAGTCCGGATGGGACGCTGGTGGCATCCGGTGCAAGCGACGGGACGGTCGAAGTGTGGCGACTCGATCGCGGCGATCAACTCGCCCGGGCAACGTACGTCGATGAGGTGCGCGCTGTCAGTACGTCCCGGGATGGGAAATGGCTGGCGTCCGCGGCTGGCGGCGCGATCACCATTCGATCTTCCACGAATTCAAGTGACGTACGCAGTGTGAAACTGCCCGTCCCTGTTGTCGACGCGCTGCAGTTCAGCCGGTCCGGCGCGCAGCTGAGCGCTGTATGGAGCAGCAAGCTGTACTTCATCGATACGGCAACGGCGACGTTCCGCGCACCCGAGGATGTCGACACGCCCGTCGCCGGCTCGAACTTCGTTGCCGCATTCGACACCCGGACGCACGCGGTACGGGTGTGGAGTGCCGACTCCGGAACCGAGATCTTTGCGGCGCCGGTGGAGTCGGTCGATCGGATCAAGCTCGATGCAACCGAAACAGCGCTCGCACTGCTCCATCGCGATTCACGCGGCGATGGCTACATCCGTGTGCTCCAGCTCCCGCAGGGAACGCTGCTGGGGCAGATTCCCATTCACGGCAGTGTGTCCTTCGCGCTGGGCATGGCCGGCCAGCGTCTGGCCCTGACCACCACGGAACGGACACAGGATGGAACGGACAGTTACGTCGACATTTACGACGTCCCGTCGTCAACCCGAATCCTGCGTATACCGCGTGCGAGCGACGATGCTCTCGTATTCAGCCGGGACGCACACATGCTCTTCATGATTCATGACACCGAAGTGGACGTGCTTGCGCTCGACAAGACGGGAACACTCACCACACTGCATCACGAACAGGAGGTGCAGCAGATGCGCCTGAGCCCGCAGCTTCCGGTAATCGCCACGGTCGCAGGCGGCAAGGTCAGCGTGTGGAATTACGCGACCGGTGAGCTGCTCAGCGCACTGGACGATGCGGGCTATGTCCGTGACCTGCGCTTCAGCGCCGACGGTCGTTCGCTCTTCTCCGGCAGCGCGGATCACACGGCGACCGTGTGGCTGTGGAAGACCGAGGATCTCACACAAGAGACCTGCCGGCGCCTGCAACGCAATCTCACCGCAGCGCAATGGTCGTTCTATCTGGGTGCGCGCCCGTATCAAGGGACATGTCCGCAACTCACATCGGATGCGCGCTGACGTCCGCTATTCGCCGGCCGCGCAGGCATACCGCAATGGTTCAAACGTTCCAGAGTCAGACTCAGCGTTCGATGTACATTCAAGGAGCGCGCAGTTTGAGCAGCGGCCACAGGCTGCTGTACTGATCGGTCCAGCCCGCGAAGGACGCTGGCATGCGTAGCGGTTCGACAGTGGCGTTCGCGAACACCGGGTCGCCCCAGTACTCCTCGTCCGGGCCGACGATCACCCAGTCGCTTGCGTCCGTCGTGGCGCTCATGGCTGTGTGCAACAGCCTTGCGGGCATGTCGAGCTGCTGCGCCGCCCGCGCACAGACCGGCTCGAGGTCGAGATAGCGATTGGAGATGTGAACGGCAAGCACACCATTGGCGCTCAGATGCCGCCGGTATTGTGCGAATGCCTCACGCGTGAGCAGGTGCATGGGAATGGCATCGCTCGAGAACGCATCGAGAATCAGCACGTCGAAGTGTTGTGGCGGCTGCCGTTCCAGCGACAGGCGCGCATCGCCCATGACGAGATCGAGTTTCGCCTGGCGCCGGCGCGCATCTGAGAGGAAGGTGAACTCCCGCTGCGCAATGTCCACGACGGCCTGGTTGATTTCGTAGATGACGAACTCGTCGTCGCGACGTGCATAGGCGGTGAGAATGCCGGCGCCCAGTCCGATCAGCCCGACCCGCATGGGCCCCTGCGCCTGGCGCTTGCGCAGGACACGGCCGATACCCGAATCCTCGCCGTAGTACGAGGCTGGAACATCGCGTCGCGCGGGGTCCAGAAACTGATAGCCATGACGAATGGTGCCGTGAATCAGCGAGCGCCGCGGCTGCGCATTCTCGGTGTGATCGCGAACTGCCAGCGTGCCGTAGAAGTTGCGCGTCATCAGCAGGTTGTACTGTCGGTTGCGATCTTCGGCTCGCAACAGGAACCCGGCGAGCGCCAGGACTCCACAGAGCATGACTATTCGCATCGGCCACAGCATCGCGCCGGCGCCGCGGCGATGCCATTGCCCCAGCAGCGCGAGTTCGCCCAGCACGATGAGCAACAGCGGCAGTTCCAGACAGGAATCGAAAGTCAGCGGCGCCACGATTCCGGCAAAGATGCCGCCCAGCGCGCCGCCGAGTGCGATCAACAAATAGAAGCGCGTGAGATACGCACCCGCCGGTGCGCGCATCACCAGTTCGCCGTGACACATCATGCACACGATGAACAGACCGGCGAGATACAGCGGAATGACGTAACGAATGTCCTGATGCGTCTCGCTGTTGGCGTACAGCCACGCAAGACAGCCCAGCGCTACGACGACAAATGGAAACCACAGCCGCCTCTCATACACTCGCCGGCTGCCGAAGTTCAGAATGAACGTCAGCAGATACAGTGCGAGCGGCACCACCCACAACAGCGGAATCGGCGCCACGTTGGCGGTGAGCTGCACGGTCGAGGCGGTGAGCAATGCTGACGCCGCCGCAGGATACAGAATCCACAGGCCCATCTCTGCGAGTTCCGGCACCGGCCCGCCCGCGGAGACCTCCGCCGGCGTCGATGCACTGCGCGAGCGCCACGCAACGATCGCACACAGGACCGCGAACACTGCAAAGGCCGCGCTCCATGCCCAGGCCAGCGTCTGCGTTGCGAAGACCGGTTCGAGCAGCAGCGGGAAACCGAGCAGTGCCGCAAGCGAACCTGCGTTGGACCACGCAAACAGCCACAGCGGGACGCGATGACCGCTCGAGCGCATGTACCAGACCTGCAGCAGCGGACTGGTGGCACTCAGCACGACACAGGGCAATCCAACCGTCGCACCGAGCAACAACAGGATTCGCAGCAGCGGCGGATCGGCAGCCTCCGGGCGCCACGCGGGCGATGGGACCACCGGCAACAGCGCGCAGGCCGCAACGAGAAGGACGAAATGAATCAGCCACTGGCGCCGCACCGCAACTTTCGTACTCAGCCAATGCGCGTAGCTGTAACCGCACAGCAGACAGACCTGAAAGAACGCCAGCGCCGTGATCCATACCGCCGAAGTACCGCCGAACCACGGCAGGATCATCCGCGTAATGAGTGGCTGTATGAGAAACAGCAGGCAGGCACTCGCAACGACGGTGACGGCGTACAGGATCATGCAGACCGGTTCACTGCTGGGTCACCCGGGAGACAGCGCATTTCATGCGGAGTGCGCGCAGAT
>DASTRD010000213.1:0-6146 GCA_035761425.1 Povalibacter sp. | reverse complement strand
GTTGCGGTGGCGCTCGCAAGCACCAGCGACACGCTGCCAAACGCAATCAGTCGACGCGACGTGTCCGGAGTGAGGCGCCGCGCCATGGTTACGACACCTTGAGCCACGACGACAACGGCAACCAGTTTGAGTCCGTGGATCGCCGCCTGACCGCACGCGTGATTGAACCGAGGCAACAGATACGCGAACGCGAACAGCAACAGCGCCGAGGGTAGCGTGAACCCGAGGAACGCAGCCAGCGCACCCGACGCACCAGCGCGAATCAACCCCAGTGCAAAACCGAGCTGACTGCTCGCAGGTCCGGGGAGAAACTGGCACAGGGCGAGCAGCTGCGCATACTGCGATTCATCGAGCCAGCGTCGCCGTGCAATCAGCTCGCGATGAAAATAGCCCAGATGAGCAATCGGTCCGCCGAAGGAAGTGAGCCCCAGTTTGATGAAGGTGCCGAATACCTCGGCAACAGACCCTGCGCCTGCGGTGGGGCGAGGAGCTTGCGTCGCCTCGGATGCCTTCAAGCTGCAGGCTCGGGCGGCGGGGGCACAGTCAGCGCAGCCAGATCGCTGAGACCG
Organism: Povalibacter sp.; assembly: GCA_035761425.1. GTDB lineage: Bacteria > Pseudomonadota > Gammaproteobacteria > Steroidobacterales > Steroidobacteraceae > Steroidobacter. The sequence continues at coordinate 5,577 of DASTRD010000213.1, read as the reverse complement.
AAGGCCCGTTCGATGTCGGCGATGCGCTCGAGCGCATCCTCGAAACCGTCCTTGCCGAACATCTTGTGTTCGAGCTCCTCGAATTCTTCCGACAGTTCGCCATACCGCTCAGGTGTGATGGCGCGCTTCCACGCCGGAAAAACCAGTGTGTCCTCGATGGCGGCGTGGTGCTCGTACATCCGCACGAACCCGGTAAGCACGCCGGAAAGAGCGGTGGCATTGGCTGCCAGGCGACCCTTGTTCGCGACCGTCATCACATAGTCGGTGATCTGCCTGCCGCGTGCGTGTTGTGCCGTCAGTGTCTGCACCAGGCTGGCGTGGCGGCCGCCCGCTCGGGCGAGCGGCACAAACACATGTTTCTCCTCAAGGCTGCGCTCGTGATAGTCCTCCCCGAAGCTGCGGAACAGCGCCGCCGTGCGGGCCAGTGCGTCCGGCGGCACCTGACCGCTGCCGCGCGCCAGGCGCGAAGCGGCTTCGCCATACACGAGCAGTGCGCGGCGCAGGATTCCGTGCTCGCGCATCAGGTCCTCGACGGCGAAGACCTCGGTTTCTTCTTTCTCTGCGCCCTGCGCGCTCCGCGACCAGGGCGCTGAGCTCAGCACCACGGAAGTCGCTCCGAGGGTCAACCAGCGTCGTCGGTCTGCGTCGAGCGGCATGATCATTCTCCTGCGATGTGGGCGGGGAGATGACACGGAAGAATCGAGGCCAGGACAGCAAGTCTTCATACGGCATCGAGTTCCCTCGATCACCTTACATTATCGACAACCGCTGCAGCGGAAATCGGCCCGCCGCTTCAGCCATTCAGGCCGCCGGCGGCGTTCAGTTCCGCGACATCGAGTTGCGCTTCGATCTGGTGGAAGGCGGTATCGCCGATCTCGCCGCTGGCACGCATCCGCAGCAGCGCTTCACGCTGCGAGGCCACGATTCTGCGGCGCAGTGCACCGTAGGATTCTCGCCGGTCGGCACTGCCGCCTTCCGTGCGCTCGCTGAGCTGCGATTCGAGTTCGCGCCGGATGGTTTTTGCTTCGACGGTGGGATTGTGCTCGAGCACCGCCAGGCCCGCCCTGATCACGCGCTCGGCGGCAAGACTCACCTCGCGCTCGACGGGATGATCGTCATGCAGTTTGAGGGCAAGGATCAGGGGACGCAGGGTCAGTCCCTGCAGCACCAGCGTACCGACCACGACACAGAAGGCGACCAGCAGAATCAGATCGCGATAGGCAAATCCGGCAGGCAAGGCGTAGGCAGCGGCCAGCGTCACGATCCCGCGCATCCCGCACCAGCTCACCACGAGCGCGCTCTTTGTTTTCGGCGCAACGCCTTCGGACCAGTGCGCGGGACCGAGCCGACGCGCTGCCAGCCGCGCCACAGCGCTGTACGAAAAGACCCAGGCAAATCGCGCCGCGACGACGATGCCGAGCACAATGGCGGCAATCGCGAGGTAGTCGATGCGTTCCTGCGGTCCGAGCTCGCCGAGAATGGGCCGCAACTGCAAGCCGATGAGGACGAAGGCGAGAACGTTCAGCACGAAGACGGCAAGATCCCAGACCGCGTACGACGGAATGCGCCGTTGCGCCGGAATCAGCCGGGGGGCTTCACGCGCTGTCGACATGGCATAGATCACGACGGTGACGATGGGCGACAGGCCAAGCCGCTCGGCCAGGATCCAGACACCGAAGGTCCCCGCGAACTGCAGCACGATGGCACTCGGCACGTCGGTGACGCCGACGGTCACTCGCAGCGTGAGCCGCGACAGCACATATCCGGCGAGCACACTGCCCACGACCGCGAGCAGCGAGATCGGCACGATGCTGCCGGCACTCGAATCGCCGGAGACGGCTGCCAGTACGGCGATCCGGTAGATGAGCAGCGCGCTCGCATCGTTCAGCAGACTCTCGCCTTCGAGAATCACGAGCAGTCGATGCGGCAGATGCAGCTGCTTGAGGATCGCACTCGCCGCCGCGGCATCGGGCGGTGCAACGATGGCGCCCAGTGCGATGGCTACGGCCCACGGCATACCGGGCACGAGAACGTGCACCGTCCACGCGACCGCAATGGTGGTGATGCCGACCGCAGCGATGACCAGGAAGGTGATCGGGATCCAGTTCGCACGCAGATCCCGCACGGACGTGTCGAAGGCGGCATCGAGCAGAACCGGCGCGACGAAGAGCGCAAGTGTCAATTCAGGATTGAGCTGAAGGCGCGGCGCCGATGGCAGCAACGCCAGCGCCGCGCCGCCGAGCGCGAGCAACGAGGGGTAGGGCACATTGATCCGCCGGGCGAACGCCGTCAGGCATACGGCGCTCACCAGCAGGATCAGGATCCATTCGAAGGTCTGCATGGGTATCGCCGTTTCCGAAAGGAACGGGAGGATCTTAGGGAACCTCCGACTACTCGTCACTCCCGCGCGGATGATCCGGGATGAGAAATCGACGTTCGCGGCGAATCCCGCTTGCGCACGGCAGACCGATGATCTGAACCGGGGTCAGGCAGCGCTCGGGCAGTTCAACGGATAGACTCGTGACATGGACAGTCAGTTCTGGATCGATCGCTGGTCGCGCAACGAAACCGGTTTTCATCAGCGCGATATCAACGCGTACCTGCAGCAATACTGGACCGACATGCGTGTGCCGAAGGGCGCGACGGTGTTCGTGCCCTTGTGCGGCAAGTCGCTCGACATGCGCTGGTTGCGCGAGCAGGGTCATGAAGTCATCGGCGTCGAACTGGCGCGCAAGGCCGTGCAGGAATTCTTCGAGGAATGGGGCGTCGAACCGCAGATCGTGCGATCGGGACCCTTCGAACGCTGGCGTGCCAACGGCGTGGAGTTGCTGTGCGGAGATTTTTTCGATCTGACGTCCGTCGATCTGCACGGCGTCGGTGCCGTGTTCGATCGCGCCGCTCTGATCGCGCTGCCGGCGGACCTGCGCGCGAAGTATGCAACCCGACTACGCAGCATCCTGCCCGCGCAGACACCTACGCTGCTCATCACCGTCGACTATCCGCAGCAGGAAATGAAGGGGCCTCCATTCGCAGTCAGCGATGCGGAGGTTCGAACGCTGTTTGCAGGAGCGGACATCCGGTTGCTCAGGGAGGATGACGTGACCGACTCAGCCGTCAACGCCAGATTTCGTGAGCGCGGTCTGAGCCGGCTGGTCGAACGTGTCTATCGCACGAGCTGACGCCGGTCTCTCCTTTCCGGACATTCGCCCAGCGCCGAATGAGGGCGATGCGGCGCGACGAGCAGTCACGCGATCATTACACTGCCCGCGCGCGAACAGCGCGATACCCACCCGATCCGCATTGAGGTCCGCGATGAATCACGGCGTCGAACAGTCGGCACGCAGCAAGTTCCAGTGGCGGGTCCTCGTGCCCATTGTCGTGCTGATCGTGCTGAGTTCGCTCGATCGGGTGAACATCAGTTTCGCCGCGTTGCAGATGAACGCGGACATCGGCCTGGATCCGCATACCTACGGTCTGGCCGTGGGCATGTTCTTCGTCGGCTATCTGCTGTTCCAGTTTCCCAGTACCTGGGTGCTGACGCGCGTCGGAGCGCGTCGCTGGATTGCCGGTTGCGTCGGGATCTGGGGCACGGTGGCGGCGGCCATGGCCTTCGTGCACAGCGCGGAGCAGTTGTTCGTGCTGCGCTTTCTGCTCGGCTGCGCCGAGTCGGGCTTTGCGCCGGGCATCGTCTATTACCTGAGCTGCTGGATGCCCACGCGCTATCGCGCCAACTCCATTGCCGTGACCATGCTGGCAGTGCCGATTTCAGTGATCTTCGGCGGCCCGCTGTGCGGCTGGCTCATGGGCGTGACGAATCCGCTGAACCTGCCGGGCTGGCGCTGGATGCTGTTTGTCGAAGGCGCAGCGACCGTGTTGATGGCCCTGTTCTGCTACGCAATCTTCGTCGACAGGCCGGGGCAGGCACGCTGGCTCAGCGCAGCGGAAAAGGACTGGATACAGCAGGCGCTCGAACAGGAGAACAGCGCGGTGAAGGCGCCCGGCTCGTCGTCCATCAGGGCCGTGCTGAACGATGCGCGCGCCTGGCTGGCGGCGGGCGTGTGGTGCACGACGCTGATCGGCGCGAACGGCATGATTTTCTGGCTGCCGCAGGTTATCAAGGAGATGTCGTCTTTCGGGCCGCTCGTGGTTGGCGTGCTCGCGGCGCTGCCCTGGGTGGGTGTCGCGCTCGGCATGATCGTCAATTCATGGCATTCCGACAGAACGCAGGAACGTTACCGGCACGTCGGTATTGCACTGCTCGTCAGCATGGCGGCATTGTTGACGGCATCGTTCATCCCGCCGACCGTGTGGTCGCTCCTGCTGCTGTTCATCGGCGGTGTCGGGCTCGGTGCGGCGCAGGGCGTGTTCTGGTCAATTCCGACGACCTTCCTGCATCGGTCGGTCGCGGCCGCCGGTATCACGCTGATCAATCTGGTGGGCAACATCGGCAGCCTCATCGGGCCGTACATCATCGGCGTCATTCGCCTGAAAACCGGTTCGTTTGCCGCGCCGATCTGGTTCGTCGCCGCCGTCCTGGGAGCGGGCGCGCTGTTGCTGATGTCGCTGCGCAGGAGCGAGAGGAAAGTTCGTGGATAGCAGGCGTCTGAAATACTTCGTGCAGATCGTCGACAGCGGCAGCATCACGCGCGCCGCTGCCGTGTCGGGTGTGGCGCAGCCTGCGCTCAGTCAGCAACTCGCCGTGCTGGAGAACGAACTGAAAGTGCGGCTGCTCGACCGCTCCGTCTCCGGTGTCACCCCGACACCGGCGGGGCGGATTCTGTACGCTCATGCGCAGACGATCCTGCGCCAGGTCGAGGAAATGCGCCTGGCAGTGCATCGTGAGACTCAACCGCTCTCCGGCGCCGTGAATCTGGGCATGTCGCCGACGATGGTGACGCGTTTCGCTCTGCCGCTGATTGAAAAAGTGTGCAGCCAGCACCCGGAAATGCATCTGCAGATCCGCGAGGAGGGCAGCGCCGTGCTGCATGAATTGCTCATCAACGGACGCATCGAACTGTCGATTTCGCCGACGCGCCCCGACAACGATCTGGTCATCGGCGAGGAGCTGCTCAGCGAACCGCTGCTGATGGTGTATCCGGCGGGCTGGCGGGTGGCTGACGATGCACCGCTGGAAGAGCTGGCAGCGTTGCCGTGGATCGTACCGCGCCGTCCGCATTCGATCCGCGCGGTCGTCGACGGTGTATTCGCCGCTGCGAGCCTCTCGCCATACGTGGTGGTGGAACTCGATTCGCTGCAGAACGTCATCGAAACCGTGCGACGTGGATTGGGCGTTGCAGCAATGGTGGCGGACGCAGTGAAGCCGGATCTGGCGTCAGGCACGCTGAAATGCCGGCCGCTCGGCAAGGTATCGCCGCTGCGCCCGATGTTTCTGGCGCATCGACGCACGCCCGCGCTGTCGCTGCCGGCGCAATTCGTGTACGACGTGTTGCGCGAGATTGCGGCGGACCTGCGGATCGAGGAGCCCGCCGGGGTCGATCCGCAGGGCACATAGCAAGTCCGTCTCGAGGCATCGGCGTGGCTTATGCCTTCAGTCAAAAACCGTGTTACTAAGTATTC